>NZ_JAEFCE010000089.1:0-12380 GCF_016406055.1 Vibrio sp. IB15 | reverse complement strand
CATACCTTTACTCGTTTCCTTGCAATACTAGGGGAGTCCATATACGTTCCTCACTCTTGAGGATGACGTTTTTCTCCTAACTTAAATTGTGTCATTCCCGATAGCGACGGAGGAGCGTAGTCGGGAATCTAGCTTTTGCTCAGTGAATCAACAACAAAAAAGGTGACGGTAAACGCCACCCTTTCTAGTCCCTTAATATTTCATTATCCGGTTCTCGAAACTGCTCTTAAATCCCTTCGCATCTCGCCACTCGAATCCCGCATCTGCTTTATTCCTTGTCGGACACGACACGTTTGTCAGGGTCGGCCAATTCACTGGCACAGTGTTTACAATAGATGGCATCAGAATCATGACCCGAGCGATTGCAGTTTGGGCATTTGACTAACTCTTTATGCGAGTTCATTTCATTACTGAGTTCTGCGGTAATAATCCCGGTCGGTACCGCAAGGATGGAATAACCTAACAACATGGTCAAAGATGCGATAGCCTTACCAATCGCTGTTTGCGGCACCATATCCCCGTAGCCAACGGTGGTGATGGTGACGATTGCCCAGTAGATACTGTGGGGAATACTGGTGAATCCGTTTTCTGGCCCTTCAATCACAAATATCAAAGCGCCAAAGATAACGACTAAGATGCCGACTGTACTAAAGAAGATCAGAACCTTTCGTCTTGCCATCAATAGCGAACGCAACAGGATATTTGAATCTTGTAGATAGCGAACCAACTTGAGAATTCGGAAGATACGCATGACACGCAGCAATCTCACAACGCCCATAAACGAAGCTCCTGGGAAGAAGATCGCTAGGTAAGTAGGTAGAATCGCTAACAGATCAACAATCCCATAAAAGCTGGTGGCGTAAGATTTCGGTTTTGGAGAACAATAGAGCCTTAATAGATATTCGATAGTGAATAGGGCGGTGAAAGTGTACTCGATGTAACGAAGTTCTTGAGACCACTCTGTCATCACATTTGGAATAGACTCAAGAATAAGAACCAGCAACGAAGCCAAGATTGCAATGATCAGTGATATATCAAACGCACGTCCGGCAGGTGTATGGGTACCAAAAATGATAACGTACAAATGATGCTTGAGTGGCTTGCGTGACATAAGGAGAGGTTCGTCTTCTATTAAATGCGTTAACCGTCATTATACAAGCTTCATAATAACGAGGCGAGTGAAAGCCAAATTGCTTTACTCGCCTCAGATGTGTTCCACATTAAATAGCCGCAGTTAAGCGACTATATGCTGTTAGCCGCTATGCTAATCCTGGGAATAGGTTACGCAAGCCGTTCGCAATGAACTCGATGCCAAGCGCACCAAGAATCAAGCCCATGATACGGGTGATAACGTTAATCCCAGTTTGACCTAAAAAGCGCACGATAACAGGCGCTGAACGGAACAGAAGCCAAGAGCAAGTTGCGAACGCAATAATGCTGATACCAATTCCAATGGTATCAATTGCCGCAGGATAACGAGAACCGTAAACAATAGTAGAACTGATTGCACCCGGACCCGCCATTAAAGGCATCGCTAAAGGCACAACACCGATTTGTTCTTTACTGATGTACTCAGACTTTTCCTGCTTGTTCTGTTTATCTTCACCCAGCTTACCGCTCATCATCGAAAATGCGATGCTCAATAACAGTAAACCACCCGCTACGCGAAACGAGTCTAGTGAAATGCTAAACATATCGAGTAGCAACTGACCTGCAACTAGCGACACGATCAAGATAACAGCAACGGCAATATTAGCTTGTAAGGCAGTCCTGTTTCTCTCTTCTGGCGGCATATGAGCAGTAAGAGAAACGAAAACAGGCATGATGCCGATTGGGTTAACGGCTGCAACAAGCCCAAGGAAGAATTGCATAAAGATTGCGAGTTCTAAACCTTGCATGGGAGCGATCTCCAAGTAACGTAAAGTAGGATAGTGGGTTTGATCTGACCTTTATCAGAGTGCGTAATGTAAGGGACAAATTCAATCAGAGCGAATGAAAAAAACTAACGTGAAGAGGGGGCTATTTTTTAGAAAAACTAATTGAGTGTGAGATGTGTAATGCTGTTGTTATAAAGTGTTTTCTCGTGTTTCGTGTTGTAACGTGATTTGAATTAAATGTTGCCTCACGCGCGCTTTTAATAAAAATTATGACAGTTTCTAGCTGGTTGCAACGGTATGGATATACTCTCAGTAGCACAGTTTTGGCCGTATACATGTAAGTGAGTTGACTAAAAATGAAACTTTTTTACAGTTTATGACGCTATGTAGAAAAAATTTGTCTGTTTGCTTGTTTTTTGTGCGAGCGAAAAGTGTGATGTTAATCTATATAAATCATACTCTTAAGTTCATTTTTTCGATTGCCTTACTACTTTCTGGTTAATTCCTTTTGGGTAACTGATCTGGGTCAATTTTTTTCACACAGTGAAATAATATACTCAGACCTGAAAGCAATTTACTAAGAACGCTGGTGTTTAAGGTTAACGGCAAGCAGCGAGTTTAATAAAAAGTTTTTAATATTTATTATTTTAGGAGATCCACCATGCCTGTAACTAACTTAGCGGAACTTGATGCTCTAGTAGCTCGCGTCAAAGCAGCACAAGAAGAGTTTGCAACATTCTCTCAAGAGAAAGTAGACGCAATCTTCCGTGCAGCTTCTCTTGCTGCTAACCACGCTCGTATTCCACTTGCACAACAAGCAGTAGCTGAATCTGGAATGGGTATTGTTGAAGATAAGGTTATCAAAAACCACTTTGCATCTGAATTTATCTACAACAAATACAAAGACGAAAAAACATGTGGCATCTTAGAAGAAGATGACAACCTAGGCACAATGACTATCGCTGAGCCTGTAGGTATCATCTGTGGTATCGTTCCAACAACGAACCCAACTTCTACAGCAATCTTCAAATCTCTAATCTCTCTTAAAACACGTAACGGCATCATCTTCTCGCCACACCCACGTGCAAAGAACTCAACTAACGACGCAGCGAAACTTGTACTAGACGCAGCGGTTGCAGCGGGTGCTCCAAAAGACATCATTGGTTGGATCGACCAACCATCTGTAGAGCTTTCTAACGCGCTTATGAAGCACGACGGTATCGCACTTATCCTTGCTACTGGTGGTCCAGGCATGGTTAAAGCAGCATACTCTTCTGGTAAGCCTGCTATCGGTGTTGGTGCTGGTAACGTTCCTGTCGTTATCGATGAAACAGCTGACATCAAACGTGCTGTAGCATCTATCCTAATGTCTAAAACATTCGATAACGGCGTTGTATGTGCTTCTGAGCAAGCTGCAATCGTTGTTAGCGATGTATACGAAGAAGTTAAAGAGCGTTTCGCTTCTCACAAAGCTCACGTTCTGTCTAAAGCTGACGCAGATAAAGTACGTAAAGTACTTCTTATCGACGGCAACCTAAACGCTAAAATCGTAGGTCAACCTGCTCCAGCAATCGCTGAAATGGCTGGTGTTAAAGTGCCTGCTGATACAAAAGTACTTGTAGGTGAAGGTCTTGGTAAAGTTTCTTACGATGACGAATTCGCTCACGAGAAACTGTCTCCAACTCTAGGTCTATTCCGTGCAGACGACTTCGAAGACGCTGTTGCTCAAGCGGTAACTATGGTTGAAATCGGTGGTATCGGTCACACATCTGGCCTTTACACTAACCAAGATACAAACGCAGACCGCATCCGTTACTTCGGTGACAAGATGAAGACTGCTCGTATCCTAATTAACATCCCGACTACTCACGGTGGTATCGGTGACCTGTACAACTTCAACGTTGCACCTTCTCTAACTCTAGGTTGTGGTTCATGGGGTGGTAACTCTATCTCTGAGAACGTAGGTCCTAAGCACCTTATCAACAAGAAAACTGTAGCGAAGCGAGCTGAAAACATGTTGTGGCACAAACTACCTAAGTCTATTTACTTCCGTCGTGGTAGCCTTCCAATCGCAATGAGCGACCTAGAAGGTAAGAAACGCGCATTCCTAGTAACTGACCGTTTCCTATTCAACAACGGTTACGCTGATGACGTAGTTAGCCTGCTTAAAGCACAAGGCATTGAAGTTCAAACTTTCTTCGACGTAGAAGCAGATCCAACACTATCTGTTGTTGAGAAAGGCGCTGAAGCAATGAAGAGCTTCCAACCTGACGTAATCCTAGCTCTAGGTGGTGGTTCACCAATGGATGCTGCGAAGATCATGTGGGTTATGTACGAGCACCCAGAAACTCACTTCGAAGAACTAGCAATGCGCTTTATGGATATCCGTAAACGTATCTACAAGTTCCCTAAAATGGGTAAGAAAGCTGAGCTTGTATGTATCACTACAACTTCAGGTACGGGTTCAGAAGTTACGCCATTCGCGGTTGTTACTGACGACAAGACTGGTGCTAAGTACCCACTAGCTGACTACGAAATCACGCCAAACATGGCTATCGTTGATGCTAACCTAGTAATGAACATGCCTAAGTCTCTAACAGCATTCGGTGGTTACGATGCAGTAACTCACGCTCTTGAAGCTTACGTATCTGTTCTTGCTAACGAATACTCTGATGGTCAAGCTCTACAAGCACTTAAGATGCTTAAAGAGTACCTACCATCAAGCTACGCGAACGGTGCAAACGACCCAATCGCTCGTGAGAAAGTGCACAACGCAGCAACTATCGCTGGTGTAGCATTCGCGAACGCATTCCTAGGTGTTTGTCACTCTATGGCGCACAAGATTGGTGCTGAGTTCCACCTACCACACGGTCTGGCGAACGCACTACTAATCTCTAACGTTGTACGCTACAACGCGAACGATAACCCAACTAAGCAAACTGCGTTCTCTCAATACGACCGCCCACAAGCACGTCGTCGTTACGCTGAAGTAGCTGACCACCTAGGCCTAAGCCAAGAAGGTGACCGTACTGCTCAGAAGATTGAACGTCTACTAGCGTGGCTAGAAGAATTGAAATTGAACCTAGATATCCCAACGTCTATCCAAGCGGCAGGTGTATCTGAAGCAGATTTCATCGCTAAGCTAGAAGAGCTGGCTGTAGAAGCGTTCGATGACCAGTGTACAGGTGCTAACCCACGTTACCCTCTAATCACTGAGCTGAAAGAAGTGCTACTAGCGTCTTACTACGGTAAAGCATTTGTTGAAGGTGAAACTTTCGAAGGTACTACAGTTATCCTTAAGAAAGCTGACCAAAAACCAGCTGAAGCGAAAGCAGCGCCAAAAGCTAAAAAAGAAAAAGCTAACGCATAAGTAAGACGTTAGTTATGAGATAAGTTTTCGCTAGCACGATACTTATCTATCGGGAAAAGATTAAAGCCCCAGTCGAGAGACTGGGGCTTTTTTTGATCTTTGTTTTAAGTGATAGTGACTGTTTAGGGATTTAAACTTCGGCCGCAACCACGCGACCGCTAAAGTAATCGTTAGATATGATGTACTCGGCAGTTCTGGTCAGCTCGTCTTGAAGCTGGGCCCAGTGGCAACGGTTTAACTTTCCATCGGCATTGTGAATAGCAGGAACGACACCCCCAACACGGATGTTAAATGGGGTTAACTCTTTGGCCCAACTGTGGGTAAAACCGGTAATCATAGAGTTGGCACTCTCTAAGCCTGACACGTCATGAAAGTCATCGTGCGATATGACATTCACTATCACTCCTTCTTTGTCTTCTGCACGTAACCTTTCGGCACTGATTTGACCGAAGGCGAATAGGGTAGATGCCATATTGGATAGGTCGTTGATAAAGCCACCAACCGGCTGATCGCCGATTAGACTAGGCATTGGAGAACTCACCCAATTATTCACTAATACGTCGGGTGTAGTATTGAAGGTGGTTTGGATGAAATCGAACACGTTCAGAATCGCTTGGCTGTCATTGCTCTCAAGCGGGTAATGGTAAACAGAATCAGAGAATCGGCCGCATTGTAAATAGGCTGCTTGAAGGGCTTCCGTGTCGTTATCACAAAGGATGACGGTGGCTCCAAGGTTCACAAAGTGGTTCGCAATCGTCCCTCCTAGTCGCGAACCGGCAGCTGTTACTAATATGATTGAGCTTTTTATTTCCATCCCAGTACCTAAACAAATCATCCATGTAGGATAAGGATGGGTTAAATTTTATACAATGGGTGTGAATTGGTTCAAACTAAGTTAGGTGAATTAATAAGTTTTTATGAACTTAGTGGCAGGTCACATTTTGTAGTAACTTCAAGCAGTAATCGACATTTGTTAATTTGAGGGTGCCTAAGGCTGGTGGTTCATATCACTCTAGTGAATCGTTCGAATAGCGTGAATTGAACAAAGCAGATAGAGATGCAGAAATAAAGTGAGACTGAAGTTATACCTGAGCCAGGATCTGATACTTACGTTGAGCGGTAGATAGCTCGTTGTACAGCGTTGCTGATGGTAAGTCAGGCTGGTTTTTGTTTGCTAGCTTACGACGATCGTGACCAGATAGGTTTTGGTAAACTTCTTCAGGTAAGTCACCAATGTCTTCTGGCATAAATGCCAGTGCTTCTGGTTTTAGATAGTGACAGAGCTTAGCACTCACTAAGCTTGATTGGTGAAAGTGATTAGACTGTTGTGCTGATATCTCGTAAGACGATTGATTTGAACGCAGTTGCTGAGGTTCGGCGATGCCAAACTGTTTACGGAGGCGATCTTCCGTTGTCTCTGTGACTTCAATAGTATCGATAGGCGTACAGTCTCGAACATCATTAGAGAACATGGATAACAGCAACGCGAAATCCGCACGGCGACCTTGCTCAACCGCTTTGCTGATTCCGATGCCGAACTTCAGTTCGTTGATGATTCCTGCTTTATCTAAGGTATGTATTTGCATGACGCCTCTCATTTGATACACCTTTAACGGCATGAAGGCAGCAAACTTTAGTCTTTAATTACAAGCGAATAGAGATTTAATTTAGGCTGGGAAAGGGTAGTTAAAAGGGCTAGGTTATTGATCGTTATGTTCGTTGTTTACTATGTAGCAGATCGTAGATACAAAAAAGCTCACGCCGAGGCATGAGCTTTTAATAGTTAACTCGCTATAAATAGCGCAGCTTGAATAATAGATTACTTAGCTAGGTTCTCTTCTACGAAAGACCAGTTTACTAGGTTCCAGAATGCAGCCATGTAGTCAGGACGAACATTGCGGAAATCGATGTAGTAAGCGTGCTCCCATAGGTCAACAGTTAGAAGTGGAGTAACACCTTCTTCTGTTAGAGGAGTCGCAGCGTTAGAAGTGTTAACGATGTCTAGAGAACCGTCAGCTTTCTTAACTAACCAAGTCCAAGAAGAACCGAAGTTGTTGATTGCTGAATCAGTGAATTTTGCTTTGAATTCTTCGAAAGAACCGAATGCAGCGTTGATAGCTTCTGCAACAGCGCCAGTTGGTTCGCCGCCTGCTTTTGGAGCAAGACAGTGCCAGTAGAACGTGTGGTTCCAGATTTGAGCAGCGTTATTGAAAACACCACCAGTAGAAGTCTTAACGATCTCTTCTAGTGTTTTGCCTTCAAACTCAGTACCTGGGATAAGACCGTTTAGCTTAACAACGTAAGTGTTGTGGTGCTTACCGTGGTGGAAATCTAGCGTTTCTGCTGAGATGTGTGGTTCTAGTGCGTCTTTCGCGTAAGGAAGAGCTGGTAGTTCAAATGCCATTGCTCAATTCTCCATTGATATGAAAGAGTTAACTCTTTCGATTGCTTCCAGTGATATTATTATTCATGGCTCGCTATGCTGCCAACCATGGTCAATTTGCTGACTTGGTTTCTAGTTTAGCAAGTTTTTACTTTATTAAAAGCATATTTCATCACTTTTATGTGAATTATTAGTTTAGCTTGTTAACCTCTTTTTTTATATGGTTTTTATTCTTTTGGTTTGGGGTAGAATAAAGGCAATAAAAGCCGTAATCCATTAACGAGGAAGCAATGGAAACTATCGATAAAATCAAACAGCAAATTGAAGAAAACACTATTCTACTGTACATGAAAGGTTCTCCTAAGCTACCTAGCTGTGGTTTCTCTTCTCAAGCGTCTCAAGCTCTAATGGCATGTGGCGAAAAATTTGCTTACGTAGATATTCTACAAAACCCTGATATCCGTGCAGAGCTACCAGCTTACGCACAATGGCCAACTTTCCCACAACTTTGGGTTGAAGGTGAGCTAATCGGTGGTTGCGACATCATTCTTGAGATGTTCCAAAAAGGTGAACTTCAGCCAATCATCAAAGAAGCGGCTGCTAAAGTTGCTGGCGATGACGCAGAGTAAGTTCTAGCCTTTATGCTGAACAGTAAACTAGGGGCCTTAATTAGGCTCCTTTTTTGTTGGAATTGATTGAGAGTCGACTCGATAAGGAACGAACAATGAACGTAAAACTTCATTATGTACATGACCCGATGTGCAGCTGGTGCTGGGGATACAAACCAACACTGGAGTTACTAAAACAACAATTGCCTGCGAGCATTGAGTTCAACTACGTAGTAGGTGGCTTGGCTCCAGATTCTGATGAACCAATGTCAGAAGAGATGAAAGGCAAGTTGCAAGCTATCTGGAAGCAGATCGAAGCCAAATTAGGTACAGAGTTCAATCATGAATTTTGGACTGAGTGCCAACCGGTACGAAGCACTTACCCTGCGTGTCGTGCTGTTATTGCTGCGGGTTTCCAAGACCACTACGAGCAGATGCTTGAAGCGATTCAACACGCATATTACTTGCGTGCAATGCTGCCGCACAGCGAAGAGACACATAAGCAATTGGCTGAAGAGCTAGGCATGAATGTTCAGCAATTCGAGAACGATCTTGCTGGTAAGCTACTTGAGGGTGAGCTAGAAGACCAACTGAGCTTCAAACACGCGATGGGTGTGCATTCTTACCCAACTCTAATGCTTGAAGTTGACGGTATCTTCACTGAAGTTGAGCTGGATTACCACTCATCAGAAACGACACTTAAGTCGATTAGAGAAGTTCTAGTAAAGAGCGCTCCTAGCGCTTAATTGACGATACTGAATCGTATTATTCAAAACTACTTCAAAGGCTTGCTCGTAAGGGGAAGCCTTTTTTTTATCCAACGGATTTGGACTCAGGATGTAACTTATCGGAGACATCTCAGATACAAAAAAGACCGCACTAGGCGGTCTTTTTAAGTTTTGAACATTGATTCTGACTTTAGAACCTAGCTTTAAGCTATAGAACCATAGCTGCAATCCAACCGAATACGATCAGTGGGATGTTGTAGTGTAGGAATGTAGGTACAACGGTTTCCCATACGTGCTCATGTTGACCATCTGCATTAAGACCGGACGTTGGACCTAACGTTGAGTCAGAAGCCGGAGAACCAGCATCACCAAGCGCTGCTGCTGTACCAACTAGAGCGATGGTTGCCATAGGGGAGAAACCAAATGCTGCCGCTAGTGGAACGTAGATAGTTGCAAGGATTGGAATCGTAGAGAACGAAGAACCGATACCCATAGTTACCAGTAGACCAACCACCAACATAAGTAGTGCAGCTAGAGGTTTGTTGTCACCGATGCTTGTTGAAAGTGCTTCAACCAAAGATTCAACGCCACCAGTTTGCTTCATTACTGCTGCGAAACCTGCCGCGGCAATCATGATGAAACCGATCATTGCCATCATGTGTACGCCCTTGGTGAAGACATCTTGTGTCTCTTTCCAAGCAATTACGCCACCGAAAGTGAAGACCATGAATCCAGCAAGTGCACCGATGATCATTGAACCAGTCGATAACTGAACCGTTAGTGCTGCAACAATACCTGCCGCTGCTACTAGGATGTGCTTCTTGTTGATCTGTTTCGCTTCAGTTGAAACAACCGTGTGAGAGGTTTCTTTGTATTGGCGAGGCTTACGGTAAGTGAAGAACACTGCCGTTAGAAGGCCAAAGATCATACCAGCAGCTGGTAGTAGCATTGCCATTGGTACTTGGCTCGCCACTACACTTTCAAGACCGTTGTCGTGAAGGTTCTTAAGCAGAATGTTGTTTAGGAAGATGCCACCAAAACCGATTGGTAATACCATGTATGGTGTAATCAGACCAAAAGTAAGCACACAAGCAACCAGACGACGGTCTAGGTTCATTTTTGCGAATACGCCTAATAGAGGTGGAATTAAAATTGGGATGAAGGCGATATGTACCGGAATCACGTTTTGCGATGACATTGTCACTAGGATCAAAGACGCTAGGATGCCGTATTTAAGACCAGTCGATGCCGTGCTGTTCTCTTTGCCGTGAATGCGTTTAATAACACTTTGAGCAAGTAGGTCTGTGATACCAGAACGTGAGATAGCAACAGCGAATGTACCAAGCATAGCGTAGCTAAGTGCGATAGTTGCACCGCCGCCTAATCCACTTTCGAAAGCCGCGACTGCGTCGTTCAAGCTCATACCAGAGGCTACGCCACCGATAATTGCACTGAACGTCAGAGCAACGACTACGTTTACGCGCATCAAAGCTAAAACAAGCATGATGCAAACTGAAATTACAACAGGATTCATATTATTCTCGGGATGTTGTGTTCTTTATTAAAGGTAATACGACAATACGTTTACCGATTCTATTTTTATTCTTCGTCAACAAGCGGCCAACCACCAAGGGCTTTCCATTTGTTTACTATGCCGCAAAATAACTCAGCGGTTTTTTGCGTATCATACAAAGCAGAGTGTGCTTCTTTGTTGTCAAAATCCATCCCTGCAGTGCGGCAAGCTTTAGCCAAAACGGTTTGACCGTAGGCAAGACCACTAAGAGCTGCAGTGTCAAAAGTAGCAAATGGATGGAAAGGGACGCGTTTAAGCTTACAGCGCTCACTTGCCGCATTGACGAAGTTTAAATCGAATGTAGCATTGTGAGCGACCATGATTGCACGGCTGCAATCTGAAGCTTTTTGTTCTTTTCTCACTAGCTTGTAGATTTCTTTAAGGGCTTCTTGTTCAGACACTGCGCCACGTAATGGGCTAAATGGGTCTTTAATTCCGTTAAAGTCTAATGCTGCCTGCTCTATATTTGCGCCTTCAAAAGGCTCAATGTGAAAATGAAGCGTTGATGCTGGGTGCAGATCTCCGTTTTCATCCATTTTTAATGTAATGGCACAGATTTCTAATAATGCATCGGTTTCTGCGTTAAACCCTGCGGTTTCCACGTCGATGACCACTGGAAAATAGCCACGGAAGCGTTTTTTTAGGGTCAGAGCTTCGTTTTCTACAATCATGTTAGCCCAAATAAGTGTGATTAAGGCTGCATTATTGCAGATAATAGCAGTGATAAAAACTAGGAAAGGGCAATAAATCACAAATTACCAAGCGCATTTCGGCTTGATAATTGCATAATTAAACTCAACAGAAATAGGCGGCAATTGGCTGCATTGTTAAACGAATTGCTTAAGAGATACTCCACTTTATGAAGAAACAACTCATAACAGGTTCAATGCTATTTTCGCTCCTTGTGTCGTCATCAGCGATGGCACAAGAAAAGCGTTACGGAGCATCTCCTCAACAGTCGACATGGGAGATGGTGGCTAACACACCACTAGAATGTCGCTTAGTACATCCTATCCCTAATTTCGGTGATGCTGAGTTCTCATCCCGAGCGAGTAAGAAAATCATTTTAGATTTTGAATTGAAAATGCGTCGTCCGATGGGCGCGACTCGTAATGTCAGCTTGATCTCTATGCCGCCACCTTGGCGCCCAGGCGAGAGTGCCGATCGGATGACAACCATCAAGTTCTTTCAGCAATTTGATGGCTACGTTGGCGGTCAAACGGCTTGGGGTATCCTGAGTGAGTTAGAGAAAGGGCGCTATCCAACATTTAGCTACCAAGAGTGGCAGAGCCGAGATCAGCGTATTGAAGTGGCGTTATCGTCGGTTTTGTTCCAAGAGAAATACAATGTGTTCAGTGATTGTATCGCGAACTTGTTGCCGTACAGCTTCGAAGATATCTCATTCACTATTTTGCATTACGACCGTAACAGCGATCAGTTAAACAAGTCGTCACGTAAAAGGCTTAGTCAGATTGCCGAGTATGTTCGTTACAATCAAGATATTGACCTTGTTTTAGTCGCGACCTACACCGATTCGGCAGACAGCAAAGGCATTAGCCAAAACCTGTCAGAACGAAGAGCTGAGTCTTTAAGAGAGTACTTTAAATCTCTTGGTTTGCCGGAAGACCGCATTCAAGTGCAAGGCTATGGCAAGCGTCGCCCAATTGCTGATAATAGCTCGCCAATTGGTAAAGATAAGAACCGACGCGTTGTGATCTCTTTAGGTAGAACGCAGGTTTAGCTCCAATAAAATTTAAAGCTCATATTAGAAAGCCCGTCGTCATGACGCAATGTAGTTCACTTAAGCGGAGCTGCTTTGCGATTAATTGGGTAGCGAGTCT
>NZ_JAEFCE010000088.1:0-13974 GCF_016406055.1 Vibrio sp. IB15 | reverse complement strand
TTAGTTCAAAAAAAAACCCTAAGCTGTAGCTTAGGGATTTCTGTATAAGAGACAGGCTTATAGCTGGCTTTTTAGCTTCTGTAGTTCAGGCTTGTATCGAATTAGAATTCGTACTTAGCTGAAATACCGTAGTTCCTTTCAGCTTGAGAGTTCTCTTTGTAAAGCTCATCATCGCCACGAACGTCATTCCAGCGGTAGTATTCTTCATTAGTTAAGTTGAACACACCACCACGAATCGTCAAATCTTTCATTGGTTTGTAATAAGCCGTTAAATCAACAACCGTTGCGCTTGAGATTTCAACTTGACCAGCGTTACCGCCATTCTCATCATCGAAGTTAATGTCTGACCCAGATTTCTCAGCTGTGTAATTTAACTTAAGACTTGTCCCCCAATTTTGGTTCGGTGCATCGTAGTTCAGACCTAACACAGCGTTCCATGGGTTAACACTGTTTAGCGCATTGCCGTTTCCGTCTTCACCGTCTGTGTATGAGGCCACAAAGTGAGTCGAGATACCCTTTGGTGCACCCACTAGTACATCCCAAAGTAAGGTGTTCGAAAACTCAATACCCTTGATCGTTGCTGACTCTAAGTTAACGTTAGAGAAGTGTTTTGTTCGACCGACTTTTTTCGTTACTACGGTTTCAATGAAATCATCGTAATCACTGTAGTAAGCTGCAATCTCAGACGATGAAGCCTGTGTAATATGACGGTAACCAAGCTCGTACGAGATACTTGTCTCTGACTTAAGATTAGGATTCGGATCATTTACGTATGGGGTTCCATGATTTGCTAGGTTGTCATACGTATAATACAGTTCGTCGAACGACGGCGCCCTGAAGCCTTGGCTAATTTGACCGAATACAGTACCTGCATCAGTAAGCTTGTATGTTGTACCTAAACGGCCTGTTACCGCAGAATCCGAGAAGTCAGTTAGAGATTCGCCAGTGTTTTTACCAGGGTCTGTAGAGAAGTAGTCGAAACGAACACCAGGAGTCACAACCAGTTTATTGTTCATTAGGCTGATTTCGTCCTGAACAAACAAACCAAACTTCTGCTCTTTCGCATCAGGCGTGTACACGTAAAGTTGATCGTCAGTCGCTGGATCTGAGTTGTACTCCATATTGGTGTTGCTGATGTCGCTATGCGTATAAGTCGCACCATAAACTAGGTAGTGATTGTTAATCTCTTTGTCTAGTTGAGTCTCTATCTCAAGCTTATCTTCGGTGTAATCATAATCTTTGGTTTGGAGATTATCGTTATTGGCAGGAACGTAAGGAGGGAAACCTGGGCCTGCAGGTTTAAAGCGCTTCGTTACACCATGCTCTTCTTTAGAAATGTACGATACTTTGCTCGTCACAGTGTCAGCAATCGCGCCATCTGAAAACCAAATGTGCTTGATTGCGAATCGGTTTTGTTTAGTGTCATCTTCACCAGTGTAGCTATCATAACTAGAGTGGTAGATGTCTGAATCAGAGGTATCTTTAATAAGCTCTGCTAGAAACTCAATGCGATGGCTTTCATTCAGTTGGTATTGAAGTTTTACCAATAGGTTATCTGCTGATGTGTCTTGATTTTCTACTGCGTAGTTCTCTAAATCACCCGAGTTACGAAAGTTTTGAAGCTCTTCACCATCACGGCGAGTATAAGCAACCAGAGTTTCTAAATCGCCAAAACGATTAGCTAATGCAACATGTTCACTGAATGAATTGTCTTCAGAAGAGTAGGAGAGCTTAGCTTGACCGCCGAAGTCTTTGCCATCTTTCAAGAAGTCAGAAGGATCTTTAGTTTCAAAAGCAACAACACCGCCAATTGCATCACTTCCGTGTAAACTTGAAGCAGCACCTTTGATGATTTCGACACTTTTTAACATATCAGGGTCGATAGAAATACCGCTAGAATTAATGAAGGCGTAAGGACCACCATCAAATGAACCAGGTTGCGATGAGCCATCTACAAGAATCTTAACGCGTTTACCTTCCATGCCACGGATATTAATCGTTTGGGCACCTTGGCGAGAGCTTGAGTTCATCGTAACACCTGGCGTGTATTCGAAAATCTCATTAACGTCTTTTGCCATATTCTCTTCAATTTGCTTATCAGAGATGACGGTGACAGAAGCAGCAACATCTTCAAGTTGTTGATTCGTACGAGTCGAAGATACAACAACCTCGTCAAATAGGGCATAATCTTCAGCTAAGGCTGAGGTTGATGAAAGCGCTAAAACGATTGAAGCAGAGAGTAGGGATTGCTTATACATCTGATAGTTACCTTAATTCCATAGTATTATCTTGATTTCGCGAAAGATAATATTGGATCTAAATGATAATTACTATTATTTGAATTCAGTTTATTTGTATTTTTGTCATTAAAAGATCGGACAAACCGTATAACTCATTGTATTAAAAGACCTTTAATGGTTCCATTTATCTGGTGAATGCTTCCATTTTTGTGATCAAAATCTCATTTATAAAGTAGAAAACTGATGCATAGCCCAATAACACTTGAAGCGTTACACATCCTAGACGCCATCGATAGACGTGGAAGTTTTGCTGCTGCGGCCAATGAAATGGACCGCGCGCCTTCGTCACTCAGCTACCAAATTCAAAAGCTTGAACAAGACTTAGATATCATGATTTTTGACCGTTCAGGCCACCGTGCAAACTTCACGGAAGCGGGGCAATTAATACTTGAGCAAGGCAGAGTAATTCTTGGTGCGACAGAAAGGCTCGTCAACGAAGCCAGCATTTTAGCTAATGGATGGGAGTTGGATTTAACCATCGCTTTTGATGGCATTATCCCGATTGCTAATTTCTTCCCACTTGTCGATGAACTGGGGAAAATCAGTAAAACGCGTGTTCGTTTACAAGAGGAGATCTTAGCGGGGTGCTGGGAATCGCTGTCAGATGGTCGAGCTGACTTACTGGTTTGCCCAAAGGTAGATACCATTCCCAATGATATGAAAAGTGACGTAATAGGAAAAATGGAAATGGTTTGGGTAGCAGCATCCAACCACTACGTACATAAGCGCTCAGGAGATTTCGATCAAAAGGCTAGAGAAAGTTACAGGGTGATTGCAATTGCAGATACTGCACGCGATCAGCCAGCATTAAGCATCAATATTTTAGAGAAACAACCGCGCTTAACGGTGACGAGCTTCCCAGCAAAAGTAGAAGCTTTAACTAGTGGGCTCGGCATTGGTACCTTGCCGTGTAGCGTTGCTAAACCTTTGGTCGAATCTGGTGTTTTAAAACAGATTGCAGGGACAGAGCCGCAACCGATCGACATTGTGATGGCTTGGCGACGCAACAAAATGGGCGACGCCAAATCTTGGTGTATTCAACACCTTAAAAAAACATGGTCACTCAAGTAACGGAAGTACCATATCTGCTGTGCCGTCTTCAAAACAGATATCTAGCTTGAAACCCAGTTTTTGAGCTAGTGTCAGCATCCCTCTGTTGGTTGGCATTGTCATTCCCGACATCTGTTTAGTCTGCTTAGCACGGCAGTAATCAATAACCTTAGTCATAAGGATTCGACCTAAACCAACGCCTTTTAAATCAGAGCGAATCAATATCGCGAATTCTGCATCCGTATTCTCTGGGTTAATCAGCGCGCGCGACACACCGATAATGGCAGGAACCCCTTGCTCTTCAAGCACCACAACAAAAGCAATCTCTCTATCGAAGTCAATCTGAGTGAAATTAGCTAACGCTTCATGATTGAATTCACCCACATCACTAAAGAAGCGTTTGTAGAGATCCTCTTTAGACACTCGGTTAATAAAGTCGGCATGAAGTGGTTCATCTTCAGGAAGAATAGGGCGTAGCAACACTTCTGTACCATCTTTTAACTGGATGCGTTCTTCAAGCTCCACGGGGTATGGGCGAATCGCCAGCCTTTCTTGCGGATCACCTTCGTAGGCTTTCAATACAATATCTGCATCCAATATCGTGAACTTATCGCCATTCGCAAGTACTGGATGTATATCCAGATCATGTATTTCTGGGCAATCAACCACCATTTGTGAGATACGAACCAGCAACTCCGACAAGCCTTCTATGTCGATAGGGTTAGGAAGCTTCTGTAGACGAATCTTGCCACTCTTTATCGCTCGAATAATCAAGTAGCGAGCTAGTGTCATATTCAGTGGTGGGAACGCTGCGGCCGCATCAATCGACTCATCCCATTCCGAACCACCTTGACCGAGTAGAATAATAGGACCGAATGTTTCATCGGTTGTGACTTTCACGCGAAGCTCTTGTCCGCCTGCGAGTTTCGCCATGCCTTGTACCAGCAAGCCATGAATATGTGCTGTAGGAAACGACAATTGAGAACGATCAAGAATCGCTTGAGCCGCATTTGCGACTTCACTGCTGTTTCTTAAATTAAGCATTACGCCTTGAACGTCAGATTTATGCGCGATATCTGGTGAGCGGAGTTTAACTGCGACAGGATAACCAATCGTTTCTGCAATATGTACCGCTTCACTAGGATCTGAAGCGATCCAAGTAGGCAGCACATCTAGGTTGAAGTGTTTGAAAAACTGACTGTTTTGATGGGTATCAAGGCTAACTGTATCTTTATCCAGTAATTGGCGTTCTATCCAATTTCTGGCATCGGCTAAATCTTCAATATGGACTTTCTCAGCCGTGGTTGGCGTCTCCATAAGCTGACGTTGGTTGCGTCGGTACTCGACCAAGTGCATGAATGCGACAACAGAGCTCTCTGGTGTTCGATAGGTTGGAATACCAGCTTCAGTGAACAGCTTTCTAGCAGGCCTTGCCGTAAGCTCACCAGACCAATTGGTAAGAATATTGAATCGCTTATGGCGAGGGTGCTTTTTAATCGCTTCGATGATGCGCTCAGCAGTTTGAGCAGAGTGTGCGATAGCAGAAGGGCTATGCATGATGAGAATAGCATCTGCCTCATCACCATCGAGCAGTGTGTTAATCGTATCAATATAACGTTGATCACCTGCATCACCCACAATATCGATAGGATTGCTATGTGACCAACTTGAAGGTAGCACTTTATTAAGCTTTTCAAGCGTCTCTTCCGATAACTCAGCGAGTTTACCGCCACGTTCGAAAAGCGTATCAACAGCCATAATTGCAGGCCCGCCACCATTCGTGACAATGGCCAGTCGCTCTCCGCGTAATGGGACCGAGTGAGTCAAAGTTTCTACGGCAGCAAACAGTTCGTGCAGGTTCTTAACTCGCAGCATGCCACTACGACGGATAGCCGAGTCGTAAATAATATCGAGCGTGTCCGCACCACCAGTATGTGCCATTGCTGCAGCTCGGCCTTTGGCGGTCCGGCCACCTTTTAATACTAGTATTCTCCGGTTACGTGAGGCGGCTCGGGCAGCTGAAATGAAACGTCGTGCGTCTTTAATGCTATCTACATAAAGCAATATCGCTTCAGTATGGGAGTCGGTACTCAGGTAATCCAACAGTTCAGAAAACTCGATATCCGTGCCGTTACCAATTGAGATAAAAGCAGAGAAACCGATCTCTTTATCATTCGCCCAATCAAGTATCGTGGTACACACCGCTGCAGATTGAGAAACAAACGCAATCTTGCCGGGCAGTGCGGTAACAGGAGAGAAGGATGCATTTAAATTAAGCCAAGGGATGATCACCCCTAAACTGTTTGAACCAAGCATTCTTATATTGTGCTTTTTTGCAATCGCTAGGCATCTTGAGTCGTACGTTTCTCCGTTATCACTCGGTTGTTGCATGTCTGAAGACAGAACAATGACAGACGCAATGCCTTTCTCCGCTAACTCCTCAAAGATAGCTATATTGCGAGTAGCGTTGGTACAAAGAATCGCAAGGTCAGGAACGATTGGTAACGACAAAATGTTTTTGTATGAAAGTACACCCGCCACAGAATCGTATTTGGGCGTGACTGGCATTACCGCCCCCTTAAAATCCCCGTGCAACAGATTATTCATAACAATGTAGCCTGCTCGGTTTTCTCGCTGAGAAGCACCAACAACAGCAATTGAACGGGGTTTCAGTAGGGGATCAAGATGATTCATAGACATATCCTAGCAATGCACGTAAGTTCATCGTAACTTACTTTTCGATGTCAGGTTGATGGCAAATTCACCGAATTAAGATGAATAAGCAAACACTGCATTAAGTTTGTGAAATAGGTCACCCACTAATGGTGTATAATCTCAAAGTTAACTTGATTCTAAACCGACGTATCGGCATGATTTATAGTAATTATTATTAAGGATATAGAGCTTTCCATGAAAAAAATTGCAATTGCGACTTTGCCACTGCTCTTGGCTGCATGTGTATCTGAAAACTACATCACGGATGTGACTTCAGATAGTTATCAAGAAGAGTACAAAACTGCCAAAGTTGAAGCTCCAGTTGTGTCTCAATCACAGCAATCAGGCGTTGTTGAAGAGAATGTTGTTAACGTTATCAGAACAGAACCTGTTGAGCAGAAAGTCACTCAAACAACTCAGGCTAAGCCAGTTGCGGCAGTGAAAGGTCCAACTAAGAAACAACAAGACATGAACCAGCGTTTTGGTTACACAGTTCAAGTTGTTGCGGTTGGCAGCCAAAGTAAAGTCGACTCTTTCGTGAAAATGCTACCAACGACTTCTCAACCAGTTTGGGAAAACTACAAGATGGTTAATGGCACTAAGTGGTTCACGGTACTTTACGGTGACTACGCAACGCGTTTAGAAGCGAAAAAGGCTATCTCAACACTACCGAGTTCACTTAAAAACTTGAAGCCATTCGTGAAGAGTATTGATGACATCAAGAACTCTGAATACCCAACGCTTAACAAGTTAAACTAAGTTTTGAATCATAAAGAAGGAGCAAATGCTCCTTCTTTTGTTTTAAGACGAACCGTTTTGTCTAATAGTTAATCGCTCGTTCTTTCGGACGCAATTTTAACAATCAAAACACTGTACCTATTTCGACTTTTGTTTATCATTGAAGTCAGTATTCCTAGTTTCAAGGACCGAATTTACCCATGAACACCACAAACATTCTTCTACTATGCGGCGGTGGATCTTCAGAGCACGAAGTGTCTTTAGTTTCAGCCAATTACCTTTTTGATCAACTTAAGAGCGTTGAAGACTTTAACGTTGTAAGAGTTGAGATTAAGAGCGAAGGCTGGTGTCTAGATTCGGGCGAATTAGTATATCTTGATATCAATAATCAAACGCTACGTGGTGATGATCTAGAATCAAAAGTTGATTTCATCGTTCCATGTATTCATGGTTTCCCAGGTGAAACCGGTGATATCCAATCACTGTTCGAAATGGCGAAAATCCCGTACTTAGGCTGTGGTTCTGAAGCTAGCAATAACAGCTTCAACAAAATTACGTCAAAGCTTTGGTATGACGCACTGAGCATTCCAAACACGCCATATCTATTCCTATCTGACAATACAGACGAAGCACATTCACAAGCAACTCAAGCTTTTGAAAAGTGGGGCAAAGTATTCGTGAAAGCGGCACGCCAAGGCTCTTCTGTTGGCTGTTATCAAGTCAATCAAATGGAAGACTTGAGTGAAGCGATCAACAAAGCATTTACTTATTCAGATCAAGTGCTTGTTGAAAAGTCAGTGGTGCCAAGAGAGCTGGAAGTTGCGGCTTACGAAATCGACGGCCAGCTGCACATCAGCAAGCCAGGCGAGGTGATTGCACCGAATGGCGCATTCTACTCTTACGAAGAAAAATACAGCGCAGATAGCCACTCGATCACAGAAGTTGAAGCAAGTAATCTTACTGATGAACAACGTCAACTGATTGCGGACAGCGCTCGCAAAGTGTTTACACAAATGAAGCTTCGCCACTTGTCTCGCATCGACTTCTTCTTAACGCAGGATAACGAGATCTACCTAAACGAAGTTAATACCTTCCCAGGTATGACACCAATTTCGATGTTCCCTAAAATGGTTGAACACAACGGACATAAGTTCGCTCAGTTCCTAGAAAACTGCGTAAGAACCAGCCTTTATTAAGGGTATTTTCTAAATTTTTGTATAACAGATTAACTCTAAAAAGCGGCTCGGATTTCTCCAAGCCGCTTTTTTTATTTGCGATGTTTTTAGTCTACTGCCGACCTAATATGGCTTATTGCCACGGTGTTAACGCTTTGAACTTCATTTTTTCACTTTCAGCCGTATTCGAATAGCCTACATACTGGGCCGGCATTGCAGGGCTAAGCCAACGTCCAAAGTCCTGAATCTCTCTTATCTTTAGCCCTTGTTTAGAAAGCTCTTGCGCCGCGCCAACTCGTATCGAATTCCCTGAAAAGTGATGATTTTCTGCCAAACCGAGTAAGTCACTAGCACGCCTTAGTATTCTATAGATTGATGAATCATCTAGTGGTTGAAGGCCAATGTTTTGATGCTTATCAATTGCCCGAAACAAAGTTAATCCATCTTCGAGTCCGGTAAAACTTAGCCAACGTTTAAGTGAAGAACTTGCAGCTGGTGAAAGCTTGTAAAGCGAGTCTTTGATCGCGATTTCATAAACACCATCGACACTCTCAACATCGCTCGATGATAATAACTTAAGTTCCGAGCGCTTTAAAACACACTCAAACATCACGTTATAAATCGCTATGTCACGGATCTCTTTTAGCGTTGCCTTTTCATGTGCAAGCAAGGTGTTTAATTGACTAAGGTGTGAAGATGTCATCGCGTTTGTTTGTTTAGCGTCACCAGCCATTTGAGCTTGTAAATGGAGCAGGGTGAAGCGAACTTGCCTATGCTTAATAGGGTTGGGGAAGTTAAACACAGTATGTAACAAGCTAAGCGTTGCAGTGTAACGTTTTAATGACGCGAACTTTCTATTATTAGACTCAGTTTCTAAAAAACGACGAACTGCAGTAATTGACGCAGGGAGTGTATTGATGCGGAGCTTGGTGCAGAAAGCATGGTAGCGATTCCAGTCACTGTAGATACCCAACAGTGAATTACGAGAATATTGATAACCTGTTAACTCGTCGATAACATCAATCGAAGCTTCTCTGTTTAATTTTTCAACAAACGAATTGATTATCGCAGAGTCCGTTAAAATAGGGACATTTTTTCTCAAATTACCGTACCTCGACAGGTGTTTTTGCCATATTATGCTTGCTATCGTTATTAGTATACTTATGATTAATGCAGTGAAAACAAAAAGATGATCAATTGATATGGCTAATTCAATTTACCGTGGGATCCATCTGAAATCGACCGATTCCACAAACACAATTTGGCGTACTAAATTAAAAAACCACGTTATTCAAGGTAACTTAGCAGCCGTAAAAAAGAGTATCGATTGGTGGATTGATACTGCATCTATTATTGACCCAAAAGAGTTCACAGCATTAAGTAAGTCTAGAGGGACTGGTGGCCAAACTGAAAATTTCAATGGTTACCAAATCAAAAATGACACTGGTGAACCCAACGCATGGTATTGCATGTTTAACGGCCGTCTTATCAAAGGCGGGAAAACGGCAATACAGCGTCATATCGAAGCTTACTTAATCGCTAAACAAAAAGCCGAGCAACAAAAGAAGTAAATTATGAGCCTAGTATATTCAACAGAAACAGGTCGTATTAAACCTGAAGAAGAGAAAGTCCAACGTCCAAAAGGCGATGGTATCGTTCGAATCCAAAAAGAAACCAAAGGCCGTAAAGGCAAAGGCGTTTCTGTCGTAACTGGCTTAGATCTAGATGACGCGCCATTAAAATTAATGGCAGCAGAACTAAAGAAAGTTTGTGGCTGTGGTGGCTCAGTAAAAGATGGCAACATCGAAATTCAAGGCGACGCGCGCGATAAGATCAAAGCGCACCTTGAAAAGAAAGGCTACAAAGTTAAGTTTGCTGGCGGTTAATCTCTAACTAATACCAGGGGTAAAATCGAAGATTATTATCACTGGATATTAGGTATTTTATGGTAAATAACCACTATGGTTAAATACACCGTATAATTTAAAGAACACCGACACTATACAAAGGCAGGGCATCACACAAAGAGTTCTGCCTTATAAACAGCAAATTCTATTTAACATAACGTACATAATACGCAGTTGGCTATCACATCTTTAGTCTGCATCATCCATAATGCAAAACTTCCGCAAGCCATTGAAATGCTTGATAATCCAAGCCCATTAAACTTTTTTGCCATGTGTTCCCATAGCTGTTTTACCTGTGGATTATCGTTGCGATCAGCGTGCAAACCTATCAAAGCGACCTGTGGGTCTAACTTTGCATTTTCCGCCAAAAAAATTACTTCAGAATCAGTTAGATAGCGACGCCCTTTGCGAAAATCAGTAACTCTTTGCGCTGGTAAGTTCAAGTCATGTGCAATTTGCTTGTCTTGTACGTAGTTTTGCGCCTTTTTGTAGGCGTCTAACAGTTCATTTTGGTACATGGAAATTCCTCCGTTTCCCTAATCATAGCTCATTGCTAACAATTTTTTGTGTCTTGTACTAACAGAAAGTTGTGTTTACCATTTCACCACTAACAAAAACTTGTTACTCACTTTTGACTGTCTAGGTCTGGGCTGTTTGCCCTTGACGCTTTCAGCTCGGTTTAGACGGTCACTCTAACTCTCAATAATCAGTCAAGGTGGTTGTTATGTTCACAGTTGAAAAGCTTCGTGACGGATATTTACTAAAAAATAATTTCGTTCGTTTCTATAAGCATCCGGATTTAAATTTTACATACGTTTCTTTTGGGACTGAACATTCACCAATTTCCCTTTGCATGGAGTTTTCTGTCAAACAGCTTCAATTTGACCTTGATACTATCGGTGAAGAACACTTTCACTCAGTGAAGCACTTCAGTTCAATTCAAACCTCTCCTGATAGATTTACTTACACGTTTGAAAATGACCAAGAGCTTGAACAGTTCTGCTCGTTTTACGGTTTAAAGCTTCCTACAAACTCTCTTTGCACTTTGTGTATGAACAATTTCACATCTCAAACAGTATGCAAAGAATGTGATTCAGCTCTGAAGCTTGCAAACAAACTTGCTTAATCATTGAGAAGCTAATCATGGATTCAATCTACTTCGACAACGAACCCAATCATGGCATCAACGCTTACTTTCCTTGGGGTCACAACTTCTTTAAGACTCCGCGCGATTTCTTCCAGTTCATGGAATCGCACTATGGAATGGTGTCTTTTCAGGTTGTTGAAATCACCGATGAAAACTACCAAGAGCTTTTGGTTAAGGGTGTGTTCAGTGCCATCTAAAAAACCACATAAGTTCCATGATGAGATTCGTCCGGTTCAAGTCGACCACCTAGCCTTTTCGTTTTCTTATGGCTCTCTTAGGCATTTGGATAGCTCCAACGAACAAGACTTTATCAATATGCAGTTTCCTGAGTTCAAAAAGCAGACTGTTAAAGGCCGTCTTGATTCACCAGAAGCAATCGAGAAATCCATGGAGTTACACCGTAACAAGTGTCGTAAGGTTTTGGCTGATAGGTTCAACGAGTTCATGGCAAAAGTGTTCAATTTCCGTCTATCGCCTATGCGTGGTCGTGGCTTGCATGGCTATGAAGACTCGATGGTGATTTACGACTCTACCGGAACGGTTGAATGTGGTTTGGTCGGTGTTGGTGGCAACAATGACACCGTTTATGTGCAAATCAATGGTACAGGCTGCGCGAAGCTGTTTGAGTTCACGACACACAAGAAGGTGCATTGGTGGCTGTCTCTGTTGGGTATCACTCGCCTAGCCCGCCTTGATTTGTGCGTTGATGACTACACCGGAATTTTTGACTGTCAGTATGCTGAGAAATGTTTTTATGAGGGAGCATTTCGCACTGCTCCACGTGGACGTGGTCCCACAATGGTTCCTCATAAGCGCGTTTCACAGTCTGGTGAATTATCAGAGGAAGCGGTTTTGGTTGGCTCTCGTACGTCTTCAGTTTACTGGCGTATCTACAACAAGAAGTTCGAGCAAAACATTGCTGACCCCGAGGTGATTTGGTATCGCAACGAAGTGGAATTAAAGAAGTGTGATTTGTCCCTACTCGCCTCGCCTGCTTCGGCCTTTGCTGGTCTGTGTGATTTCGCCGCCAGTATCGACCCTGCTGAACCAATGAGAATTGAACTGAACAAGAAGAAAGCCGGACTCGAATTCATGGCGCGTATCGCTTGGGTTCGTCGTCAATGTGGTAAGGCTCTTGCTGAGGTCGTTTCTATGACTGAGGGTGATTTAGGTGAAGCGTTTGGGATGCTCATTCCTTCGCATCATAGGCGCGCTAATTTTAATACCTCGTTGGGGATTCCTGACGAATACACGAAACAGAAAATCGAAATTTTGGAGTCAAGAATATGCCTACAATAACTGGTATCTCAATCAAGCGTTTCCCTAAGTCTAATATGGAGTTCGCAGAATTGTCTGTGCTTCGTGCCGTTGAAGAAGTCGACAACGAGAAGTTCCAACAAACGGGCATCGGTTTTTCAACTGACATTCCCTACAACAAGCAAGCGCTGAAAATTGACGTGGACTATGCCCGTCAACTTATCCAATCGCGTGCTTTTGTTCCTAACCGTGACTATGAGTTAAGTCTTGGCTCTAACCCAAATGACCCGCTTGATATCTTGGTTAATAAACTGGTTCCTGTCGATGATGAAATTAAAAAGCATTTCGACAACTCTATGAAAGCTAAATAGGTTTAGTTTTTATGTCTATTTGCGTAACTGTTATTGATGGGATATTACAACAATCATCTTCGGGTGTTTGTGAATATGTTTTAGTCTCAAAAGAACAGTTATCGCACTTGGTTGATGGTCAATTTGATTGGTCATTACTTGAATTCGATAGCTCTCTATATGAATTCGTTATTGCTCAGAGCTTGATTACTTTTATTGGTGGTCATGTTCTTGGGCGCGTTATAAAACACTTTCGTTAATCTATTTTTAGGAAAAAACATTATGAAAAAATTACGTCATTTGGCAATTCTTGCTACTGTTACTGCCCTTTCTTCTCCTGCATTTGCTGATGATTCTACAGCTAATGCCGCTATTACAGCGGCTGTTGATTCGGGTAAAGCAATGGTTGCTACTACTACAGCGGGTGTAATTGCTATTGCTGCTCTCGGCTTCGGTCTGGGTATGGTTGTTTCTTGGCTCCGTAAATAGCCTTGATTCTTTCAATTGCTGTTGGCTCTCTTATGACTGCTTCATTTTTATATGGGGTCTATACGGGAGTCTTGTCGGGTTGATTAATAATATCAAGGGGGCTTCGGCTCCCTTTTTTTATCTTCTTTTTATGTAATTATCATGGGGGTGGTGTATGAAATTGTTTTTTTCTTTCTTGTTTTTTTTATTTTGGTCGTCTTTTTCTTTTGCTGCTGTTTTTTCTACCGTTACTGGTCATAGTGGTCATGCTTGTCTTTCGTCTGCTTTTCCTGTTGGTACTGTAATTTCTAGACGTACTAGGACTTCTGATTATCCAACGGGAATGTCTTGTGGTGGTTTTGAAGTTTCAAGGGCTTATAGGAAAACAACAGGTTTTGAAGTTCATGCGAGTGGTTACGGAAAATTAGGTTTTGTTTATGTTTCCGGTGCCATTGGCTGCCCTATTGGTAAGATTCCAAATGAAAAAACTGGTGTATGTGAAGAGCCGCCTGATGATTTTTGTGGGAGCTCAGAATGGCAGGAAATAACGGCTAGAGAAGGAAATGCTTGTGCTGCTCAATATCCTGATTACTGGACTAATTTAAAAACGTCCTGTACTGACCGTAATAATTACTCTATTACCTGTGAACAAGGTATAAAAAAACCTGATTCTGGTAGTGGTGACGGTTCCGGCTCTGGTGGTGACGGTAATGGCTCTGGTGGTGACGGTTCCGGCTCTGGTGGTGGCGGTGACGGTTCTGGTGGTGGCGGTGACGGTTCTGGTGGTGACGGTGACGGCTCTGGCTCTGGTTCTGGCTCTGGTTCTGGCTCTGGTTCGGGCTCTGGTTCGGGTTCTAGCTCTGGTTC
>NZ_JAEFCE010000087.1:0-14221 GCF_016406055.1 Vibrio sp. IB15 | reverse complement strand
GTTTCCTTGCAATACTAGGGGAGTCCATATACGTCCCTCACTCTTGGGGATGACGATACTTTTTGCTATTCGAGTAAAATAGTACCTTGTGTTTACGTGTTACCTCGGTCGAACAACTTTTGGGTTACTGTCTTCCGCATTATTAATGAGACAGCAGTGACCTTTTTAAAAGTTGAGTGGTACTACTATGGTCTTCATATCGTGTTTTCTTTAAAGTTCAAGAGACAACTTCCGTCATTCCCTAGAATGACGAAGGAAGGAGTAGGGAATCTCTGTAAGAGTGATAAGCGCGAGTTAAAGCACACTCATTCCTTGTGCATCTAACATATCGACTAAGTCGATAAGCGGCAGGCCGATAAGCGTGTTTGGATCTTTTCCTTCCATCTCTTTAAACAAAGCGATACCTAACCCTTCACACTTGAAGCTGCCAGCGCACCAATACGGCTCTTCTTTTTCAACATAAGAGATGATTTGTTGCTCGGTTAAATCACGGAAGTGAACAATAAAGGTATCGAGACGCGTGTCAGCTTGTTGGGTTTCGCTGTTCCATACGGTTACTCCTGTATAGAAAGTGATGCTCTTGCCACTTTGACGAGATAGCTGCTCAATCGCTTTTTCACGAGTGTGAGGTTTACCTATTATCTCGCCATCGATCACGCAGACTTGGTCAGATCCAATCACTAAGCTTGGTTGATCAATGACACAAGACTTAGCTTTGGTTTCAGCAAGGCGCATTACCAACTGTTGTGGAGTCTCCCCCGTAATCGGTGTTTCATCACAATCAGGCTTTGCCGTAATGAAGCTAATTTGTAGTTTTTTGAGGATCTCTTGCCTAAATGGTGAGGTAGAGGCTAAAACTAGTTGGTAATTTTTCATTTTAATTTACAATTCATAGAAGCATTTACAGTAGGATATAGGAAGTTATCCCGCTATTCATAATGCTCTGTATGGGAAAGGTAAAAAAGTGTACTTTTTTTGCCATTTCCTTTGACTAAACTCGATTTGGAAGATAAGATTCGCGCCCTATGCAAAAGGTAAAAATACCGCGTACAGTTGATCCGGCAAGAACGGCTCAGAAACGACTAGATTTAGATGGCATCATCCAAACCAGTCTTTTTAAGCGTTTAGCTGAGGCAACTGAAGGCGTAAAACGTGACGCGCAAGTCTCATTGTCATTTGGGCTTGATGAACAACGATTAGTCGTTATCTCTGGTAAAGCTAACGTCGAAGTCGATTTAGAGTGTCAGCGTTGTAATGAGGTTTTCGCACATGAGTGCGATGTCCAATTCACTTATACTCCTTATTATAATGAGAAAAGTGAAGAGGAAGCACCGGAAGAGTACGATTTGGTAGATCTGAACGAGTACGGTGAGTTAGACCTGATTCAACTAGTTGAAGACGAGTTCATCCTTGGATTGCCGCAAATAGCAATGCACGATAATGCGAAATGTAGCGTTAACTCAAATAACTTGGTGTTTGGTGAACTTCCTGAAGAAATTGAGGAAGACAAGAAGCCGAATCCATTTGATGTTTTAAAAAGCTTGAAGAAGTAACTGCTTCTTTAAGAATTTACATAGGAGTAGGGTCAATGGCCGTACAAAAGAGCAAGAAATCACGTTCAATGCGTGGCATGCGTCGTTCACACGATGCGCTAACTACAGCTGCACTTTCTGTAGACGCAACTTCAGGTGAAACTCACCTACGTCACAACGTGACTGCGGAAGGTTTCTACCGCGGCAAAAAGGTTATCAACAAGTAAGGTTGACCTTTGAAAAATCTAACCGTTGCGCTTGATGCAATGGGCGGGGACTTCGGTCCTCGTGTAACAGTGCCTGCCGCCGTGCAGGCACTGTCGTATTTCCCAGAGCTAAAAGTCATTCTCATAGGTGATCGAAACGCGATCACATCTCAATTATCTTCATTAGGTCGAATGCCTGACTCTCGTTTGAGTATTCAGCATTGTGATCGAGTTATTTCCAATTCTGAAAAACCTTCACTAGCCTTGCGTAACAGTCAGGGTAGCTCCATGCGTGCTGCGATTGATCTGGTCGCCGACTCTCAAGCGGATGCTTGTGTGAGTGGTGGCAACACTGGCGCATTGATGGCTTTGTCCCGTTTCCGACTTAAGCTCCTTCCTGGTATTGATAGGCCTGCATTGGTTTCAGCTTTGCCTACCGCCTCAGGAAATCGCACATGGATGCTTGATTTAGGGGCAAATGTGTCTAGTGATGCAGATTCGCTTTTCCAATTTGCTGTAATGGGCAGTGCATTAGCGGAACAACATTTAGGTCGCGCTCCACGTGTCGCTATTTTAAATATCGGTGCCGAAGAAATTAAAGGTAATGACCTTGTAAAACGATGCGCTGAAATGTTGTCGAATACTCAGTCTGTGAACTTCATAGGCTATATTGAAGGTAATCAACTCCTGCAAGATGCTGCTGATGTCGTCGTATGTGATGGTTTTGTGGGCAATGTCTGCTTAAAAACGTGCGAAGGTACGGCTCAGCTCTTTATTGATAAGCTAAAAACGCGCATGATGGCTTCAACAATAAAGGGTTGGATAGCCAGAATGTTGCTTTCTGAGCTATTTACTGAATTAAAAACCTTGAACCCCGACCAGTATAACGGCGCAAGTTTGTTAGGATTGCGCGGCATTGTCATTAAAAGTCATGGAAGTGCTGATGTATCTGCAGTTGTCAACGCGATTGGCGAGGCAGTACACGAGGTCAAACGACAAGTCCCCAGCCGCATTAGCGATCGTTTGGAAGCGGTTTTACTCGAGAGGCATTATTAGTCTTCATGTATAGCAAAATTTTAGGTACTGGCAGCTACTTGCCATCTCAGGTGCGTACTAACGCAGACTTAGAGAAAATGGTAGAGACCAGCGATGAGTGGATCGTTGCTAGAACAGGTATTAAAGAGCGTCGTATTTCAGCGGAGAACGAAACCGTTGCAGATATGGCGTTTTACGCTGCTGAAAATGCCATTGAAATGGCGGGTATCGACAAAGAAGATATTGATTTAATCATCGTTGCGACCACCAGTAGTAGCCACACATTCCCGTCTTCGGCGTGTCAGGTACAAGGTAAGCTTGGTATTAAAGGCTGCCCTGCGTTTGATTTGGCTGCAGCGTGTTCTGGTTTTGTCTATGCTTTGTCTGTTGCTGATCAGCACATCAAATCAGGCATGTGTAAGAACGTTTTGGTGATTGGTGCCGATGCACTGTCAAAAACCTGTGATCCGACTGACCGCTCTACGATCATCCTATTTGGTGATGCAGCAGGCGCGGTTGTTGTAGGCGCAAGCGAAGAGCCAGGTATTTTGTCGACACATATTTACTCTGATGGTAAATACGGTGAGCTACTAAGCCTTGAAGTACCAGAGCGTGGCGGTGATGCGGATAAATGGCTGCACATGGCGGGCAACGAAGTATTCAAAGTGGCGGTAACTCAGCTATCTAAGCTGGTTAAAGACACATTAGCTGCAAATAACATGGATAAGTCAGAGCTTGATTGGTTAGTTCCACACCAAGCGAACTACCGTATTATTTCAGCAACGGCGAAAAAGCTGACAATGTCACTTGATCAAGTGGTGATCACCCTTGATAAGCACGGCAACACGTCAGCGGCTACCGTACCAACAGCCTTGGATGAGGCTGTTCGTGACGGACGAATTAAACGCGGTCAAACGCTTCTATTGGAAGCATTTGGCGGTGGCTTCACTTGGGGTTCTGCGTTAGTTAAATTCTAACCCTAAGCGAAAACCTACAAACAAGGCACATAACTTATGTGCCTTATTCAATTTTTTGCTTTGCTTAAAGGAAAATTACAATGAGCAAGTTTGCTATCGTATTCCCAGGCCAAGGCTCTCAAGCTATCGGTATGCTTGCAGACCTAGGCGAACAGTATGATGTTGTTAAACAAATATTTGCTGAAGCTTCAGAAGCACTTGGTTACGATCTATGGGCATTAGTTCAAGATGGCCCAGTAGAAAATCTAAATGAAACTTTCCGCACTCAACCGGCTCTACTAACAGCGTCTGTTGCAATTTGGCGTGTATGGCAAGAGCTTGGCCTAGAGCAACCTGCAAACTTAGCGGGTCACAGCTTAGGTGAATATTCTGCACTAGTATGTGCTGGCGTTATCGACTTTAAAGAAGCGATCAAGCTAGTTGAACTACGTGGCCAGCTAATGCAAGAAGCGGTTCCTGCAGGCGTTGGTGCAATGTACGCAATCATCGGTCTAGATGATGAAGCGATTGCTAAAGCGTGTGAAGAAGCGGCACAGGGTGAAGTTGTTTCTCCAGTGAACTTCAACTCTCCTGGCCAAGTTGTTATCGCGGGTAACAAAGCGGCAGTAGAGCGTGCTGGTGCACTATGTAAAGAAGCGGGCGCTAAGCGTGCACTTCCTCTACCAGTATCTGTACCGTCTCACTGTGCGCTAATGAAACCTGCAGCAGACAAGCTAGCGGTAGCTCTAGAAGCTCTAGAATTCAACACGCCAGCATTGCCTGTTATCAACAACGTTGATGTTGTTGCTGAAACAGACCCTGCAAAAATTAAAGATGCGCTTGTTCGTCAACTTTACAGCCCAGTTCGTTGGACTGAAGGTGTACAAGCGATGAACGAGCAAGGCGTTGAGAAGCTACTTGAATTAGGTCCTGGTAAAGTTCTTACTGGCCTAACAAAACGAATCGTAAAAACTATGACAGCTGCTGCAGTTAATGACACTGCATCACTAGAAGCTGCTAAGTAATAACCACTTAATAGAGAAGTTATGATGAATTTAGAAGGCAAAGTTGCACTAGTTACAGGCGCAAGCCGTGGTATCGGTCGTGCAATCGCTGAACTTTTAGTTGAGCGTGGTGCTAAAGTTATCGGTACTGCTACATCTGAAGGCGGCGCTGCTGCAATCAGTGAGTACCTTGGCGAGAACGGTAAAGGTCTTGCTCTTAACGTAACTGATGTTGACTCAATTGCTGCTACACTGAAAACCATCAACGATGAATTCGGTGCGATTGACATTCTAGTTAACAACGCAGGTATCACTCGTGACAACCTACTAATGCGTATGAAAGACGACGAATGGAATGACATCATCGACACTAACCTAACACCTATCTTCCGCATGTCTAAAGCTGTATTGCGTGGCATGATGAAGAAGCGTGAAGGCCGTATCGTTAACGTTGGTTCTGTAGTGGGTACTATGGGTAACGCTGGTCAAGCAAACTACGCAGCAGCTAAAGCTGGCGTAATTGGCTTTACTAAATCAATGGCTCGTGAAGTTGCGTCTCGTGGCGTTACAGTGAACACTGTTGCTCCTGGTTTCATCGAAACTGACATGACTAAAGCGCTAAATGATGACCAACGTGCAGCAACTTTGGCGAATGTACCAGCAGGTCGACTAGGTGACCCTCGCGAAATCGCTGAAGCTGTGGTATTTTTGGCGTCGCCTGCGGCAGCTTATATCACAGGTGAAACACTTCACGTCAATGGCGGTATGTACATGGTTTAAATTATGTGCAACATTTGTGCATGATTTAAGTCAAGATCATACGTAATTTCGGTTAAAATCGTGAAAATTGTGGTTTGACCAGAAAAGTTGACCTTGCAACTTTCAATAGATTGAATAAACTACGGAAAACATCGCATAAAGCGAACTCTGTAAAGGAAAAGAAAAAATGAGCAACCTCGAAGAACGCGTAAAGAAAATCATTGTTGAACAGCTAGGTGTAGACGAAGCTGAAGTTAAAAACGAAGCTTCTTTCGTTGATGACCTAGGTGCAGATTCTCTAGACACAGTTGAGCTAGTAATGGCTCTAGAAGAAGAATTCGACACTGAAATCCCAGATGAAGAAGCTGAGAAAATTACTACTGTTCAAGCAGCTATCGATTACGTAACTAGCGCTCAGTAATAATCTCTCCCAGGCGGTCACCTCGACCGCCTGTGTTTTCTCTAACTCATCTATCCTCATCTTAAATCACCTCAATCTCCGGAGTGTAAAATCGTGTCCAAGCGTCGTGTAGTTGTCACTGGCATGGGTATGTTGTCACCGGTAGGCAACACTGTAGAATCTTCTTGGAAAGCCCTGCTAGCTGGTCAAAGTGGTATCGTGAATATCGAGCACTTTGATGCAACCAATTTCTCAACTCGTTTTGCAGGTCTAGTTAAAGACTTTAACTGCGAAGAGTACATGTCTAAAAAAGATGCTCGTAAAATGGATCTATTCATCCAATACGGCGTCGCAGCAGGTGTTCAGGCACTTGATGATTCTGGTCTAACTGTTACTGATGAGAACGCACCACGTATTGGTGTGGCTATCGGTTCTGGTATCGGTGGTCTTGGTTTGATCGAAGCCGGTCACCAAGCGCTTACTGAAAAAGGCCCTCGTAAAATTAGCCCATTCTTTGTTCCGTCAACGATCGTGAACATGATTGCTGGTCACATGTCTATCATGCGTGGTCTACGCGGTCCTAACATCGCTATTTCTACTGCATGTACAACTGGCCTACATAACATTGGTCACGCGGCACGTATGATTGCATACGGCGATGCTGACGCAATGCTAGCGGGCGGTGCTGAAAAAGCATCTACACCACTAGGTATGGGTGGTTTTGGTGCAGCTAAAGCACTATCTACTCGCAACGACGAGCCTCAAAAAGCTTCTCGTCCATGGGACAAAGGCCGTGACGGCTTCGTTCTTGGTGACGGTGCTGGCATGATGGTTCTAGAAGAGTACGAACACGCTAAAGCTCGTGGCGCTAAGATTTACTGTGAGCTAGTTGGCTTCGGTATGTCGGGTGACGCTTACCACATGACATCTCCAAGTGAAGATGGTTCTGGTGGCGCACTAGCAATGGAAGCGGCTATGCGTGATGCTGGCATTACTGGTGAACAAATCGGTTATGTTAACGCACACGGTACATCGACTCCTGCAGGCGACGTAGCAGAAGTGAAGGGCATCAAACGTGCTCTTGGCGAAGCTGGCAGCAAGCAAGTATTGGTTTCTTCAACGAAATCAATGACAGGTCACCTTCTAGGTGCCGCTGGTTCTGCTGAAGCTATCATTACGGCTATGTCTCTGGTTGACCAAATTGTTCCACCAACAATCAATCTAGATGATCCTGAAGAAGGCTTAGACATTGACTTAGTACCTCATACTGCTCGTAAAGTTAGCAACATGGAATATGCTGCATGTAACTCTTTCGGTTTCGGTGGTACAAACGGCTGTTTGATCTTCAAAAAGATTTAATCATCTTATAAAAGACCTAAACGTCGTAGATAGTCATAATTAGACTTGTTTTTAAACGGCTTGATGCTTAGCATTGAGCCGTTTCTTTTTATGGGGAAAAACATGTTTTGGGTTGACGGACAAAGCCAGCAAACTATCGACATCTTAGATCGTTCGTTTCAATACGGAGACGGCTGTTTTACGACAATGCTTGTCCAAAATGGTCAGATCCAGCATTTTCAGGACCATCAACAGCGTGTCGATGAATGTCTAAAAGCGTTACGTATTTCTGCATTAGATTGGAATGTGGTTAACGTTTGGCTCAATAGCGCAATTCAACACATCCAAAACTGCCACCTCGAAAGTGCAAATAAGTTTAATAGTAGAAAAGCCGGAATAAAGCTGCATGTTAGCCGCGGTGCTGGCGGCAGAGGCTACAGCACTAAGAACATTGCTAAGCCAACCATTACCATTAGTACGTTTGATTACCCAAGCCATTATGAGGCATGGCAAGATACCGGAGTCGAACTCGGGATTTGTCGCCAAGCTTTAGGGCTGAGCCCATTGCTTGCTGGTCACAAGCATAACAATCGTCTTGAGCAGGTACTGATGAAAGACGAGATGGATCAAGCTGGTGAAGTTGACGGTTTGGTTCTTGATATCTCTGGCAATGTGATTGAAACCACCATGGCCAATCTGTTTTGGCGCCAAGGTGAGGTGATTTGTACGCCTCAGCTAACCCAAAGTGGTGTAGCGGGAGTTATGCGTAAGCAAGTGTTAACTGCGCTGAACCAAACTGAACTTTCCGTTACTATTGGTGACTATTGCTTACCTCAACTCATGCAAGCTGATGAGGTTTTCATCACCAACTCCATTTTAGGGGTTGCCCCTGTTACCCGTATTAGTGAAACCCAATTCGACATTGGAACCGTTACTCGTAGCCTTCAAGGACAACTAAACTCGTGATCAAAAAGTTATTTATTTTTATTATCTTGTGCCTCATTGCAGCGGGTGCTGCCGGGTTCTATGTGTATAACCAAGCACAAGATAACCTGAAACAAGTCATTCAATTAGAAAAGCCGCAGGTAGTTACCGTTGCTTCAGGCAGCAGCTTTAACCGCGTGCTGGCTCAGTTAATCAATGAGGGCCTATTTGAGGCATCTCCTTATGAGAAATTAATCCGTAAGCTTCACCCTGACCTTGTTGACGTAAAAGCGGGTACTTTCTTGCTAGAGCCGGGGTTAACGCTTGAGCAAGCGCTGCAAGTACTTGTAGAGGGTAAAGAGCACCAGTTTACAATTACCTTTGTTGAAGGCAGTCGTTTCGACGAATGGCTCGTGCAGCTAAAAGACAATGAATTCATTCAACAGACGTTAGATGGTGTGTCTGAAAAAGAGATCGCTGAAAAGCTTGGCATTGAAAATGAGAAGCTAGAAGGTTTGTTCTTGGCCGAAACCTACCACTACACCTATGGCACAACCGATTTAGATTTGTTGAAGCGCGCCCATCGAGACCTAATGAACGTGGTGAACGATGAATGGGAAAACAGAGCGGATAAACTGCCTCTTAAGTCACCTTATGAAGCTCTGATTCTAGCTTCTATTATTGAGAAAGAGACGGCCGTTGCTTCAGAGCGTGAACGTGTGTCGTCTGTATTCGTTAATCGCTTAAACAAGCGTATGCGTCTACAAACGGACCCAACGGTGATTTATGGAATGGGCGATAGCTACGATGGTAACATCCGTAAGAAAGATTTAAGAACCCCAACGCCATACAACACATACACTATGAGTGGCCTGCCGCCAACGCCGATTGCCATGGCAGGTCGAGCGTCAATTAATGCGGCTCTGAATCCAGAAAAGAGTAACTACCTCTATTTTGTCGCGAGTGGCAAAGGTGGGCATGTATTTTCAAAGAGTTTGGCTGAGCACAACCGTGCAGTACGAGCTTACTTAAAACAATTAAGAAGAAACAAATAAAGAACGAATTATGAATCAGTCGAAATTTATCGTGGTTGAAGGCCTTGAAGGTGCGGGTAAAAGTACAGCTATCAATGCCATTGTTGAGACATTGAAAGCTTCTGGTGTTGAAGAGCTCGTAAACACTCGTGAACCAGGCGGTACTGTGCTGGCAGAAAAGATGCGTTCACTGGTCAAAGAAGAGCACGAAGGCGAAAAGCTTCAAGACATGACTGAGTTACTGCTGATGTACGCTGCACGTGTTCAATTAGTCGAAAACGTGATTAAGCCTGCTTTAGATAGCGGTAAATGGGTATTGGGTGATCGTCATGATATGTCTTCTCAAGCGTATCAAGGTGGTGGTCGCCAGATCGCGCGTACGACAATGGAATCATTGAAAGCAACCACGCTAGGCGATTTTAAGCCGGATCTAACTCTATACTTGGACTTAGACCCTAGAGTAGGGCTTGAGCGTGCACGTGGCCGTGGTGAGCTAGATAGAATTGAAAAGATGGATATCTCTTTCTTCGATCGCACGCGTGAACGTTACCTTGAGATTGCTGCGCAAGATGATTCGGTTCTTGTGATCAATGCAGAGCAAGAGATAGAACAAGTAGCCGCAGATATTAAGCAAGCGCTTAGTACGTGGCTAGACCAACAGTAGGCAGTCATGGCGGAAGTGTATTCTTGGCTCACACCAGTTTGGAGTGAGTGGAAAAAAAGCCTCGATTCTGAGCGTTTTCCTAATTCGGTGATTGTTAATGCGCCGGAAGGGTTGGGCGTTGAAGCTCTCATTAGCCAACTTACCGATGCATTAATGTGCACAAACTATGAAAGTGAGGCGTGTGGTTTTTGCCATAGCTGTGAGTTAATGAAGTCGGGCAGTCATCCTGATTTTCATGTCATCTCGCCAGAGAAAGAAGGCAAATCGATCACGGTTGATCAAGTTCGTGCTAGTAATCGCTGGGCTCAAGAGTCATCCCAGTTGGGCGGTTTACGCGTTATCTTGCTTGAGCCTGCTGAAGCGATGAACGAGTCGGCTTCTAATGCTCTTTTGAAAACTCTCGAAGAGCCATCAAGCCAGTGTATTTTCATTTTATCGACTCGTAACAGTAATCGCCTAATGCCAACCATCATCAGCCGCTGTCAGCAGTTCAATGTGGTGAGCCCACAATTGGAAGCGGGCTCAGCATGGCTTGACGGGGAAGTGGGTAAGGTCGTTCCTGCGTATATTTTGGCACTTAACGACAATGCCCCGTTGAAAGCGAAAGCGATGTTTGAAGAGGGCGGTGTAGAGGCTTCCGAGAAAGTGTTCGACGGTTTCGTTAATATCATCAAAGGCACTCAACCTGACATGCTAAAGTTCTCGACAGAGCTTAGCAAAGACCCTTTGATTCAATTGGGTTGGTTATGGCACTTATTGTCTGACGTACAGAAGCTGCATTTTGGCTTAGCGAATACGGCTATCACTCCCAGCGCTAATGCGCTGCGTGAGGTGATGTCTTATCAAAGCGCCTATACTGCAGCACATAAACTGTTGATATTGACTGAGCAGTTGAAGCAACACCCTGGGCTCAATACGGAGCTACTCATAATGAATTGGCTGATAGCCACTTGCGAGGAAACATGTTCGTAGATTCCCACTGTCATTTAGACAAGCTGGATTACCAAGATTTACACACCAGTGTAGAAGATGTCGTTAACAAAGCGAAAGCAGCGAATGTTGAACAACTACTTTCTGTGGGTGTGACACTAGATTCGTTTGAAAATATGCTCGAAATGATAGCGCCGTTTGATAACGTTAAAGCGTCTTGTGGCGTTCATCCTCTTGATGTTGAAAGTGATTTCAGCCTTGAAAGAATGCGTGAATACGCGAGTAACCCTAAAGTGGTTGCGATAGGTGAAACCGGCTTAGATTACCACTATCAACCTGAAACTGCGGAATTGCAGCAGCTGCGATTCAAACAGCATGTTGAGCTTGCGGTTGAACTGAACAAGCCTTTGATCATTCACACTCGTAATGCGCGTGAAGATACACTTGCGATTCTTCGTGACGGTGGCGCTGAGAAGTGCGGTGGTGTTATCCACTGTTTTACTGAAGATCAGGCGTTTGCTGAAGCGGCAATGGAATTAGGGTTCTATATTTCAATTTCAGGCATTGTGACCTTTAAGCAAGCAACAGAACTTAAAGAGGTCGTTAAGAATCTGCCGTTAGATAGGCTACTGATTGAAACGGATTCTCCATACTTAGCACCGATTCCATATCGTGGAAAGCAGAATCAACCTGCATATGTTGTGGAAGTGGCGGCCTACATCGCGCAATTAAAAGGTGTATCGATGAAAGAGGTTGCTGAACAAACGACCAAAAATTACCAAAAACTTTTTTTGCGATAAAAAACTAACTAAACAAATAAAAGGGAGCGAAAGCTCCCTTTTTGTGTTTTTGATCACCAAAAATACGTTTTTTTTTAATGTTTACGAATTATGTTGAACTTGAGAGCGTGAATTATAACATTTGTAATTTTGTTACTAAAAATAACATTCTCTATTATTTTATTTACCCAGTAAAATAATAATGACTTGTAAAAATGCTCATAAATTTCAATGCTTTATTTTGTTGTAAACCATTGCATTTCTAGATTTGACATGTGATCCAAGACGTGTTTTGAAACTAAATTTCGTAAGTCACTAGAAAGTTAGTTCTGCATCAATATATATTTAGCGGCAGAAAATATAATGCAATACATGGTTACATTTTCACTGGGTGCTAACATATAGGCTACGGGGGTGTGCCGTTAGAACCCATATAATTATTTTATCTTTATCAGGAGCATAAACATGTTTAAGAACCTTTTTGCTAGCCTGCAAAAAGTTGGTAAGTCTCTGATGCTTCCAGTATCAGTTTTACCAGTTGCGGGTATTTTGCTAGGTGTCGGTGCAGCAGATCTTCCTTTCATTCCAGAAATTGTTTCAAACCTTATGGAGCAAGCTGGTGGTTCAGTATTCGGTCAAATGGCACTACTGTTTGCAGTAGGTGTTGCACTTGGCTTTACTAACAACGATGGTGTAGCTGGTCTAGCTGCAATCGTTGGTTACGGCATCATGACTGCTACACTAGGCGTAATGGCTGGTGTAATGGGCGTTGATAAAATCGATACTGGTGTACTAGGTGGTATCCTAGTCGGTGGTGTTGCTGCTTGGGCATTCAACCGTTTCTTCCGTATTCAACTTCCTGAGTACCTTGGCTTCTTCGCTGGTAAGCGTGCTGTGCCAATCATCACAGGTTTCTCTGCGATCGGTCTAGCAATCCTACTATCTGTAGTATGGCCACCAGTTGGCGGCGCTATCTCTGCGTTCTCTGATTGGGCTGCTCACCAAAACCCACAAGTGGCGTTTGGTATCTACGGTATCGTTGAGCGTTCTCTAATTCCATTTGGTCTTCACCACGTATGGAACGTACCATTCTTCTTCGAAGCTGGTACTTGTGTAAACGCTGCTGGCGAAACTCAAAACGGTGTTCTTACTTGTTACCTAGTTGCTGATGACGCATCGCGTGCAGCGGGCAATGGCTTCGGTCAGCTAGCTGGTGGTTACATGTTCAAGATGTTCGGTCTACCTGCTGCTGCAATCGCAATTGCACACTCAGCTAAGCCTGAAAACCGCGCTAAAGTAATGGGTATCATGGCTTCTGCTGCGTTAACTTCATTCCTAACGGGTATCACTGAACCAATCGAATTCTCATTCCTATTCGTTGCTCCTGTTCTGTACGCAATCCACGCTCTACTAGCTGGTTCTGCTTACGTTCTTGCGAACACTCTAGGTTTTGTACACGGTACATCTTTCTCACACGGTCTAATCGACTTCCTAGTTCTATCTGGCCACGCGTCTAAGATGGGTCTAATGGTTGTTTGTGGTATTGCTTACGCTGCAATCTACTACATCGTATTCCGCACTGTGATTAAAGCTCTAGACCTTAAAACTCCTGGTCGTGAAGACGAGTCAGAAGACGAAGCAGTTGCGACTGGTTCTGAACTTGCTGGTGAGCTAGTTGCTGCATTCGGCGGTAAAGCTAACATCACTGGTCTTGACGCTTGTATCACTCGTCTACGTGTTGCAGTTGCTGATACAGCAGTTGTTGACCAAGACAAGCTTAAGAAACTAGGTGCTGCAGGTGTTGTAGTAGTAGCGGGTGGCGTACAAGCTATCTTCGGTACTAAATCTGACAACCTGAAAACAGACATGGATGAGTGGATCCGTAACAACGGTTAATTCACTGATTCAATAAATTGAAAGGAGGCCAATTGGCCTCCTTTTTTGTTTCTACTGTTTCATCAGGCTTATTCTTCTATCTCTCAGTTATTTACCTTTCATTTGAAACTAATCACCTATTATCATCATCTTTGATGGTCTGCTATCTTTAACTTTATGATGACAAATGGTGTTGGTTTTTAATTAACCTACCGCTTTTTGAAACAGTTTGAGAATACTATGAAATATCGTTACTTGATTGGCCTTATGTGCGGCAGCCTCACCTCTTTTGCTCATGCTTCTGAAGCTCCTGCGTTAGAAGTTGGTCTAGCCGTTGACCAAGATCTGAGTGCCGTTGTTGAGTTTGACCAGAAATACCGTGTCACCATTGGTAATGACGGCGCTGCATTTGATTACATCTGGAAGCGAGGTCAGTTCGAGACTGAAGCTGCGTTGAGCTGGTACGTCGGCGCGGGTGCTTGGGCTGAATGGAATGACGACTTTGGCTTACGCTTGCCGTTAGGCGTTAAAGTGAACTTCTACGAAGGTTGGAATGCTTACGCACAGGTTCACCCTGAACTTGATATGTACAAAGGTGTTGAGTTGCAACTAGGCGGTGCTCTGGGTGTGACCTATAAGTTCTAAAGTTGAACTGAAAAATACGATACAACGAAAAGCCAGCAAATTAGTCTGTCTCTTATACAGAAATCCCTAAGCTACAGCTTAGGGTTTTTTTTTGAACTAATTTTATGTTTCGTGATCTGATCATCCATATACGACAAGGA
>NZ_JAEFCE010000086.1:0-15053 GCF_016406055.1 Vibrio sp. IB15 | reverse complement strand
TGATATTCATCAACGAGTGCCCACACAGATTGATAGGTTTAAATTGTTAAAGAGCGCTAGCATTTTGTGATTAACATCTCAATCGCTAGGGATGCGTACTATACTCGCACCGTTTTTAGAGTCAAGGGTTATTTTCAAACTCTTTTTCTCTACCGATTTCGCTGTGTGACTTTCGTCTCACTCCGTGTCGGTGAGGCGGCATTATAGAGAGATTGAGAAGGAGCACAAGGGCTTTTTCAAATAAAAGTTTTGTTCGCCTAAAAAGCCACCAGATCCGCATTTTTCGAATAAAAACTAAACATTTGAGACGTATCACAGCAATACATTGGAAAAATGAAAGGCATGAACGTAAGATTCATGTGTCTATTTTGTTAATGGTAGATGCGTCTATTTCGTTTATTAATATGTAGTATTCCGATATGAACTCAAAAAAATCGATGTTGTTAATTGTCGCACTGGCTGTATTAGGCGGCATTGTTTTCTCTCAGGTAGATATATCGCCTGCAATTACCTTTATCCTTGGTGTCTTGGCTTCCGCTTTTGTTGTTAACTTTTCAAGCACCGACTCAAAATCAGATTCAGAAACTAAAGCTTCAACGAAAACGCTTTATGTGGGTAACCTTCCATACAAGGCGAATGAATCGCATGTTCGTGAATTATTTTCAGAACATGGTGAAGTGTTTGCAGTACGCTTAATGAAAGACAAGCGTACTGGTAAAAGAAGAGGCTTTGGATTTGTTGTTATGGCAAGTAATGATGTGAATCATGCAATCTCTGCTCTTAACGACAAAGATTACATGCAACGCACTTTAAAAGTACGTGTTGCAAATGATCCTAAGCACCCTGAAGCGGACGAATCTGAACAGAACTAAACCCTAACTGCTTCAACATACTATTTAGTGCACTTTCTTTATTGGGAAGTGCACTACAAAAAACCTCTCGCACTCCCCCTATTTCATTACCACTTTCTAGACCCAATAAATCTTGGACTCGTTTAGCTATCGCTTTGCCTGAATCGACCAATACCACTCCTTCGCCTAATACTTGCTGAATCTCAGACTTTATTAGTGGGAAATGGGTACAGCCTAAAACAGCAACATCAATGGCATTAATCATCGGCTGAAGGATTTGCTTGAGCTCTTCTATATTGATTGCCTCTCCTCTGAGCTTATCTTCGGCCATATCCACCAGCCGAGTCGAGCCCAAAAGTTCAACCCTCTTATTAGTCGAGAAGTTCTTGATCAGTTCATGTGTGTATTCACGAGTGATGGTTGCCGGAGTAGCAATAAGGCCCACAGCTTTATTCGCTAATAAGGAAGCAGGCTTGATCGCAGGGACTACCCCAACGATTGGAATGACATTATTAGCACGGAGTGTAGGGAGAACAATAGTACTAGCGGTGTTACATGCAATAACAACGATATCTATGGCATGACTCGCCACGAAGCTAGCTACAATATTCTGCACTCTACTAATCAGAACCTGCTGATCGAGCTCGCCATACGGGTAAGCTTCGTTGTCGAATACATAGATATAGTTATGATTGGGCAATAACTGACTTATCTCTTTATAGACAGATAACCCTCCTACTCCAGAATCAAAGACCAATATGTTTTTTTGCAGACTATCCGACACAACGATTACCTATATGTAGTTTCGCAGCAATAATACCCCTTCACTTAGTTTTCGCCAATCCTCACGCTATAGAATACAAGCTCGATAACGTTGATGTACAAAGCGTTCACCTTGCTCTATCACTTCGAGCTCTATCTCAAGCTTTCCTTTAAAGCATGTCGCTGAAGTCACTAAGGTATGGAACTCGCCATCTTCACCACACGGATCCACATGGTTCGGTAAGCTTGCTATTAACTCATCGGTATATTTCAGCCCGCAGTAGCTAATATCTAATACATTACTGTCGACAGTGACGAGAAAAGTTTCGATACCTCTATCTATTATCTCTTGTGCTAGCGCCTGACTGCTCTCTCCCATAAGAGGAAACACACACGCCCAACCTGCGGGTTCAATATAGCTTCTTCTATAGTCTGCAATGCCGTTACAAAACATATCACCGAATGCAACGGCATCAATCGATAAGCCTGAATCTTTAAGCGCCGAGACAATAGTACTTTGGTAAACCTCGTTGCTTGGGAACACTTCCGGAAGATCGATGGTGATAAGTGGCAAGCCGATCAACTTTGCTTGCATTGCTACTACGTCTATAGGAGTTACTTGGAAAGGAACTTCATCTCCAACATAAGTCGTATAGAGTGCAACAACGTCATATTCGCTGCTTTCAAGTAAACGCTCGAGGGTGAGTGTAGAGTCCTTACCTGATGACCAGCTTATGACGACTTTCTTTTTCATTGATATACCCAATAAGAAAAAACCGCCCGAAGGCGGTTTAGGTGTTAGTTAGAATTGGTAAGCAACGCTGACGTAATAATTACGCTCTGGGGTTTTATAGCCTTTAGCAGTTTCATACTCTTCGTCAAATAAGTTAGCAACTTTACCCGCAACGGTTACGTCATTATCAAAGTGGTAAGACGTTGCAAAATCAAATAACGAGTACGCATCAAGCTCTGTTGTATTACCTAGATCATCATAACGCTTACCTTGATATAGATAACTCAAGTCGAATCTCCAGTTGCTCAACTCATAAGTAGTGTTCCATTTACCACTATGTTTCGCTCTACGAGCAAGTTCGTTACCTGTAGATTTGTCTTCGGTATCAAGATAGTCGTACGATGCTGAGTGATATAATGGTCCAGTATAAAAAGAGCCGACAACTTCGTACCCTTTAATTTCCGCTTCGCCTATATTCACTTGAGTAAGACCATTACTTGTAATCATCTTCTCTACATCACTCTTGTGTGCAGCCACTCGTAACTCAAGAATGTCAAAGCTACCTTCTAGTGCTACTTCTGCTGTTTTTGATTCTTCCGGTTGTAGATTTGGGTTACCTGAGTAGCATCCCCATGAGCTACATTCTAAAGGCCAATACAGCTCATTAAATGTTGGAGCCTTAAATGCAGTACCATACATGCCCACTAGACGAATAGCCTCAGTAATACTGTACCCTGCACCTAATTGATACGTCGTAAAGTTTCCAAATGAACTGTTATCATCCCAACGCAGATTTGCTTCCGCAGACAATTTGCCTATAGATACATCACCACCAGCATAGAGCGCGGTGTTATCACGACTATCTTTAGTCATCGATGTAGAATCGTTTTTCACCTTATCTCGGTACCAATCAACACCACCAATAACCGCTGCACTATCATTTAACTTGTACTGGTTATTCCAAGACACAGAGTTACGGTTAGTTGTTATAGAACTCGGCACTGTCCCTTGCCCTGAAGATTCAGCTTCATCTTGATTGCTTCCAAGGGTTACCACGCTATTTAAGGAGTCACGCTTGTAATCTCCCACTAGACCTAACGCATATAGCTCACTGTCAGTTTCATCAACACCTCCCCACGGGTTATCAAACTCTACGTCGTGCTTCTGATAGTAACCATTCGCTTTCAAGGTAAAGTTTGGTGAGACGTAAAAGCCACCATCGATAGTGAGGTACTGGGTGCTGTGGCCATCTTTATCCGCATCAATAGGATTGGTACTCGTGGGTTGGACATTATAGCCTTCGCTTTGCTGATGTGTGGCTACCACATTAATCCAGCCACTATCGTTAGCAACTGACCCTGATGCATTTATATCATATAGTCCAAAACTACCGACCCCTGCTTTAACAGTGGCTGTATTATCAGCACTTCGCGTAGTTATAATATTGACCACCCCGCTAACAGCATCAGAACCGTACACTGCAGCACGAGCACCTCTTAAAACTTCAACTCTCTCCACACCATTCAACGGAATCGAGGCTAGATTAGCGTAACCTAACGTAGCACTACCAATTCGAATGCCATTCACTAGGATGAGAGTGTTTTTAGTAGAGCGACCACGTATATATAACTCTTGCCCCTGCGCAAGACCGCCTTGATTCGTTACTTGAACCCCTGGTAATCGGCGTAAAACTTCAGATAGAGAAGTGGCTTGTATAGCATCTATTTCTTGTTTTGTTATAACTTCAACTGGAGCAATTGTATCGCTGACTTGTTGCTCAAAACGGTTCGCCGTAACCACCATGGTTTCATCGGCAGATGCTTGTTGGGCGTGTAAATTGGAGATAGGTGAAAGCAGCGATGCTACAGCAACCGCTAAAAGGGATTTGTTCATGTTGTGATCCTAAATCGCGTAAATTCCTACCAAACCACATGTCATGGTTTAGCCGCTGGCAGGTATTCGGACTCAAGAGCACAACCTTATGGTTACCTGATATTCGACTTCCCACAAAAAGCTATTTGCAGTGTCTGATGAATACTCGTTCTCTTTTACCGCTGCGCGTCAGTTCTGGATTCACACCAGATTCCCTCTTCAGCCATCTATACATCTAAATGACACCAGCTTGCCGGAGATAGTATTGACCTATGAATCATTTGTCTAGTCTAAGATAGTTATAAGCTATAGTTTTCATGGTCGATTTACATTGAATGGCGCTCAACACTGGACAAGCGCCTGTGATTGAATAAAATCTGCGCTCTTGATTTAAAAGCACGACAGCAAAAGGCATAACCATGGCGAATTTAGATGTAAACCCGCAACGCTACCAAGAACAACTGGCAGAAAAGACAGAGCGTCTTACTGAAATGTTCTCAGAATATAATGTGCCTGAGCTGGAAGTGTATGAATCTCCAGAACAACACTACCGCATGCGTGCTGAGTTCCGCGTGTGGCATGAAGGTGACGATATGTATTACGTCATGTTCAATCAAGAAACTAAAGAAAAATACCGCGTAGACCAGTTCCCTGCTGCTAGCCGTCTTATCAATGACTTGATGCCTTTGTTAGTCGATGCAATGAAAGACAACCACTCTCTACGCCATAAGCTATTCCAAGTAGACTTCCTATCTACACTTAGCGGTGAGATTTTGGTGTCTCTGCTTTACCACCGTCAACTAGGTGAGCAATGGATTCAAGATGCCAAAGCGCTAAAACAGCAATTGAACGATGAAGGTTTCAACCTAAACCTGATTGGTCGTGCTCGTAAGATGAAGATCGTTTTAGACCGTGATTACGTTATTGAGAAACTAGACGTAAATGGCGATAGCTACATCTACCAACAAGTAGAAAACAGCTTCACTCAACCAAACGGTAAAGTGGCTGAGAAAATGTTGGAGTGGGCCGTTGACTGCACTCAAGACAGCAAAGGCGATCTGCTAGAGCTTTACTGTGGTAACGGTAACTTCTCATTAGCACTGGCACAAAACTTCGAGCGTGTATTAGCGACTGAGCTAGCGAAACCATCAGTTGAATCAGCGCAATACAACATTGCAGCCAACAAGATTGATAATGTTCAGATCATCCGTATGTCTGCGGAAGACTTTACGGTTGCGATGGAAGGCAAACGTGAGTTCCGCCGTCTGCAACAAGCAAACATCGATTTGAAGAGCTACAACTGCAACACTATTTTTGTTGATCCACCACGTTCAGGTATGGATGTAGATACTTGTAAGATGGTTCAAGGCTACGAGCGCATCATGTACATCTCTTGTAACCCTGAAACATTGAAAGAGAACCTAGAGATCTTAAGCGAAACACACGATATTACTCGTTTTGCTCTGTTCGACCAGTTCCCTTACACACACCACATGGAAGCAGGCGTATTCCTAGAGCGTAAAGCGTAATACTCGCTTTCCTAATCTAGGTAAAAGCCAAACTGTAGACACAAAAAAAACGAGCCAATCGGCTCGTTTTTTTGTTTATAGGTTGGATTAAGCTGTCTTACCGATAAAGCCTAACTTCTTACCTACCCAAGCAAGCAGTAGCATTGCGACGATAATCGCGAAGAAGTTTGAACCCGCATCTGGGTGTTGTGCTTTCACAAACGCAGAGTGACCAAATGCGCCCACGAAGAAACACGCTAAACCAACTAACGGGATATCTTCCGATACTGGGTTAGTTAGGTACTCTTGGTAAAGTGCTTGTACAGCTAAAACTAAAGCAATCAGTGGGAAGATTGAGAAGCCCACTTCGCTCATTGTTACCCAAGATAAAAGTGCATCGCCACACACACCAGCAATCAGAGCCAGTACCAGTGTTTTTCTTTCTGAGCCACGGTTTACAGTATTATTTTCATTCGACATTATTCTATCCCGCCTTTTAATCGGTTACGTTCACGTTCTTTACGATACCAAAAAGCCCCTTTGGCCATCATTCTCAATTGCATGATCAAGCGCTCAGCCAGTTCGTCTCGCTGACGTCGATCTAAATCTAATGCTTCTGCCCCTGAGTTAAAGACCAATATGACCGAAGCTTCTGCTTGCGTAAAAGCTTCATCTCGTGTCATGCCAGTCGTGATTAGGTATTCGGTTAACTCAGCAGAAAAGTGCTGTATCTCACGAGCCACCGCTGTACGAAACTCAAATGAAGTTCCTGAGCGCTCTCGCAATAACAGTCTGAATACGTTAGGGCTGCTTTCAATGAACTCCATAAAGGTTTCAACCGATGTGCGAATAACACTGCCTTCTTTTACTATACGCTGCCTAGCTTGACGCATTAGCTGGCGCAGTAGTAAGCCCCCCTCATCTACCATGGTTAAGCCAAGCTCATCCATATCTTTGAAGTGACGATAAAAGGAAGTCGGTGCTATTCCAGCCTCACGAGCGACTTCTCTCAAGCTTAGGTTGGAAAAACTACGATCGGCACTGAGTTGGCTAAATGCTGCATCGATTAAGCTGCGACGAGTTTTTTCTTTTTGCTGTGCGCGAATGCCCATTGGTTTCATACTTTATCAATTTCTTCTTTTACAGCCTAAACAGGCATGTCTAATACTCTGTTCAATATAACGCGAATCACTTATTTTTATAAGATACTCCGGTTCTATAAGACACCAAACACGCCTCTTTGTTCACGTACCGCAGTAAATACGTTCGCAGAAAAAATTTCAATATCCACACTGCCATTTGGAGACATACGACATACCAAAAATTATTTTTTCGCTAGCACTGCGTGATCCCGCCGACTCTCTGATGCCCTTTTCATGTACGCAAGAACAGAATCAGTTAAAATCCCGCTACAGCAATGTTAATCAAATATAACAAGGAAGATATCTATGCCACACTCCAACCACTTTGATGTAATCGTAATTGGTAGTGGCCCCGGAGGCGAAGGGGCAGCGATGGGATTAACCAAAGCCGGGTTGAACGTTGCAATCATTGAAAAAGAGAGCAGCGTTGGTGGTGGTTGCACCCACTGGGGAACCATTCCTTCGAAAGCTCTGCGTCATGCTGTAAGCCGTATTATCGAATTTAATAATAACCCTCTATTCTGTCAGAACAACAAAAGCATTCACTCGACGTTTTCCAACATTCTGGGGCATGCGAAATCCGTTATCGATAAACAGACTCGACTGCGTCAAGGCTTCTACGATCGTAACCAATGCACTCTGGTGTTTGGTACAGCTCGTTTCATTGATACCAACACTATTTCTGTAATGCAAAGTGATGGTACGGAAGAGCATTACAGTGCCGACAAGTTTGTGATTGCGACAGGTTCTCGCCCATATCAACCAGACAACGTCGACTTTCTACATGAACGCATCTACGACAGCGACTCGATTCTTTCTCTTAAACACGACCCGCAACACATCATCATCTACGGTGCAGGTGTTATCGGCTGTGAATATGCGTCTATCTTCCGTGGTTTGGGCGTAAAGACCGATCTCATTAATACACGAGACCGTCTACTGTCATTCCTAGATAATGAAACCTCTGACGCACTTTCTTACCACTTCTGGAACAGCGGTGTGGTGATTCGTAACGATGAGACCTTTGAGAAAATCGAGGGCACTGACGATGGCGTTATCATTCACCTGGAGTCAGGCAAAAAGATGCGTGCGGACTGCTTGCTGTATGCCAATGGCCGAACCGGTAACACTGACAAGCTGAACTTAGGTGCGGTTGGTCTAGAAGCGGACTCTCGTGGTCAGGTATCAGTGAATACCAATTACCAAACCAACGTTGACCATGTATACGCGGTCGGTGATGTGATTGGCTACCCTAGCCTAGCAAGTGCTGCTTATGACCAAGGTCGTTTTGTTGCACAAGCGATTGTCAAAGGTGAAGCAGAAGGTCACTTGATTGAAGATATCCCAACGGGAATCTACACCATTCCTGAAATCAGCTCTGTCGGTAAAACCGAGCAAGAGCTGACAGCAGCGAAAGTACCTTATGAAGTTGGACGTTCTTCATTTAAACACTTAGCTCGCGCTCAAATCGCGGGTAAAGACATCGGTAGCTTGAAGATTCTATTCCACCGTGAAACCAAAGAAATTCTGGGTATCCACGTATTTGGTGAGCGTGCCGCAGAAATCATCCACATCGGCCAAGCAATCATGGAGCAAAAAGGGGAAGCGAATACTATCGAGTACTTCGTTAATACCACCTTTAACTACCCTACAATGGCTGAGGCTTATCGTGTTGCCGCTCTTAACGGTCTTAACCGTTTATTCTAAATAAAGAACTAATAAGAGCATTTGACCACCCATAGGCCAAATACATAAACAGCAAGCCATGAGCTTGCTGTTTTTATTTAAGGTATTGAAAAATATAGCACCAAGAGTAATTAGATCATGATGTTCTAAATGCCCTTTGACCTGTACACCTTTTATTTTTACCCATTAGAACTAAGCAAGAAATTCGCCTTTCTTCCACTGAGAAACAAATAACACACCAAGACCAATACCGCGCATTGCCATAAAGCTCAGCATCGCAAGCCACAGAGCATGATTTTCTAAACTGGACGCTAGGAAGAAAATCGCAAAGAAGCTGCAGGTCGCGACAAACATACTATTACGCATGTCCTTGCCTTTGGTTGCTCCAACAAAAATACCATCGAGTAAGAAGCACCACATTGAAACCAGCGGCATTGCGATTAACCAAGGCAGATACACCTCAGCTTGGCTTTTTACATCTGGGATGGTGGTAATCATGTTAATTAGGTTTGACCCAGCAATCGCGAACACTAAGGTAAGAACCACACAAATATTGAAGCTCCAAAAGAAAGTGCCAATCAACGACTGATTTAATTCATCTTTGTCTTTCGCTCCTATCGCCTTACCCACCATGGCTTCCATCGCGTAGGCAAAACCATCCATCCCGTAAGAGATGATCATCAGGAAACTCATCAATACCGCATTGGCTGCCACGACATCATCACCAAAGCTTGCTCCTTGGAAAGTCATGAAAGTAAACGTGGCTTGCAGACATAAAGAACGCAGGAAAATATCGCGATTCAGTTTTACGAAGCGACTTAAACCTTGGCTAGTTTTCTTAATCAAAGCCCACGGTGATGGCAACTGTCTCTTTAGCCAGATCCGATAAACGCAGATCAGTCCAAACGTTAAGCCTGCATAATCAGCCAATACCGATGCCAGTGCAGCACCTTCCACCTGCCAACCGAAACCAATCACAAAAACTACGTCCAACACGATATTGGTGATGTTAGTGATAATCACCATCCACATCGGCGCTTTTGCATTCTGAGTTCCAAGTAGCCAACCCAAAATAACGAAATTCGTCAGTGCAGCCGGTGCACTCCATGCTCGAATCGAGAAATACTGTTGACCGTAATGTTTTACTTGATCACTGGCACTGCTTAATGAAAAAACCAGATCAGCCACTAAGCCATGTAAGAGCAAGAAAATACCAGCAAGCCCAAGAGCCATGGTCACGCCCTGCACGAAGACTAAACCAAGCTGCTTGCCATCATTTGCACCGTACGATTGTGCGGCAAGGCCGGTTGTCGACATGCGTAAAAAACCGAGTAACCAGAAAGTCACACTGATCATGGTGCCACCTAACGCCACACCTCCTAGGTACCAAGAATGTTCTAAGTGACCGATAACAGCAGCATCCACTAAACCCAGCAGTGGAACAGTAATATTAGAAAGCACCATCGGGATCGCGAGCAACAGCACTTGTTTGTGCATAGCTTGGTTGGATAGCGTTTGGAAAATAGTTTGGGGATTAAATAGCTTCACGATCACCTCTTTAATTAGAGGCGATAGTTTAACCTAGTGAGTGTGCTTTCACTATGTTGTGAGATTTTGGCTTATGACAGATGTGGCTTCGAGTATGTGTAAGTAGTACCGCTCTAGCGCTACCACTTCACTAGTACCAGCTGCGGCGTTAAACGTTTTTTAACCTGGGAAATTTTGCACAATAGTCGCTGCCATAACTTCCAACGATTACATTGCTGCTCTAATGGCGAAAATGCTTTAACCCACTGTGCCCACGGTAGCCAATTAAGAATGCTGTCGACTGGAGAAGATAAGCCATGTGCATAGTCACCAGAACCCAGCTTCTTCCCTAAAGTACTTGAGCTCTTGTCGCCCGCTAGCACCACACACGCATGTGCATGAGTAAAGTAACGGCTCAGCGATTGAATAAAGTGCGCGGTTTGCTGCTCGTTGCAATCCAGCAGTGCATGTTCACACACCACCATTACCGAAGCTTGCTCTGGGATATTGAGTTCATCTAACCAAGTCAGGTCATCTACTGAACCACACTCCAAGCGGTAGCGTTCATTTTTGTGGAACAAACGTTGTCGCCAAAGTAGGTTCTCGGTCACATCCAACTCTACCCAGTGACAGCGGCCATTGTCTAATCGGTAAAAACGGGTGTCGAGACCAGCTCCCACGTTAATAATCCACGCATCTGGGTTGTGAGATAGGAACTGCTGAACTTGAGAATCGCAAAGTTGAGTCAGTGTCGCGTAAAGAAGTTGTTGTTGGTCGAGTTCGCCAGTAAGGCATTCTGGCGCTAATTGACAACGCTTACAGGCCTGAGCTGCTATAGGATCATAAACGAGACCATCATCGGCAAGGCTTTCTCGGCTGCGAAACCAAAGGTGTTGGACGAGGTTTGTCGGAACTTGAAGTTCTTGATGTACAGACGCTTGATCAGCAGAAACCTTTTGTTCAGAGGAGCGCGGTCTAGCTATAAGCGGCTTTATTTGAGGCTTGGTTTGAATTGGCATCATCATCTTCCTTGTATCTCGACAAAGAAGATGATAATGAATATCAATTACAATAACAAGTTATTGAGAATAAATATCAATAAGATATTTGTACTGATTACATCCAGTCCGTATTACGAATAATACCAACAGCAAGACCTTCAATAGACAAGTGTTGAGATTCTAGGTCGACACGGATTGGAGAAAACTCTTCGTTTTCAGCGTGTAACAGCACTGTAGAACCTTTACGTTCTAGACGTTTTACCGTTACATCATCATCAACACGAGCAACCACAACCTGACCATCACGGACATCTTGTGTTTTGTGAACAGCAAGCAGGTCACCATCCATAATACCGATGTCTTTCATACTTTCGCCATTTACGCGAAGTAAGAAGTCAGCTTGAGGTTTAAACATGCCTGGATCGACTTGGTAATGCATTTCTACATGCTCTTGAGCCAAGATAGGCTCACCAGCGGCAACCTGACCGATCAGAGGCAGACCTTGCTCTTCGTTCGCTGCATCTTCAAGCAAAATACGAATACCACGAGACGCACCCGGGATAATCTCAATCGCTTCTTTACGAGCAAGAGCTTTCAAATGTTCTTCTGCAGCATTTGCAGAACGGAAGCCTAATTCACGGGCAATTTCTGCACGTGTCGGTGGCATACCGGAATCTTCGATCTTACCTTTGATAAGGTCAAAGACTTGTTGTTGGCGGGGCGTTAACGGCTTCATGATTCACCTGTCTTTTTATACAGTTGACTGTGAGTATATCCAGTAACTGGACAAAAGCAAAGCAATTGGTTGTTTTTAGTTCATTTTTCGCTAATTACAAAACCAAGATCTCGAACCACACATAAGCCGCAAGCGCTAAACAGATGAAAACGGCTGCCGAACCGACATCTTTCGCCATTCCTGAAAGCTCATGATGTTCACTACCAATACGATCTACAACCGCTTCAATTGCAGTATTAATGAGCTCAACAACCATCACCAGCACGATAGAGGACACCATTAAGATTCGTTCTACATGGCTCACATCGAGGTAAAACGCCAACGGAATCAGCACCGCAGCCATGAATACTTCTTGTCGAAAGGCCGCCTCGTTTTTAAACGAACTTGTGATGCCTTGCCATGAAAAGCCCGCTGCTTTCACGATACGTTTAAATCCGGTGTTTGATTTTTTGGTCATTTTTAACCCTATACTCAATCAGTCGATGAATGATATTCCACAAACTTAACGGCAATATGACTATTTCCATTAAAAGGTTAGACCAGTTTCTGGTATTCTTGCATCGATTAAATTTACGCCTAGGCTTATCCCTATTTTACTTGAAGGGGTTACCCTCTCTCATCATAGAAATAGAGATACGCTTAAGCACATTGAAATAACTATTGAGGCTGTGAACCTATATGTCTTCTGGACAATCTTTTTCACGTTCATTAATGAAATTACCTTTATCCGTATTGGTAAAAGGCACATCAATCCCTTCGAATCCAGTTGAAGATTTGCAGATTGATTTAGGCAAACCAATTGTATACGCCTTGCCGTTTCGCTCAAGCGTCGACCTGCTTACACTACAAAAGCATGCGCTAGAACTGGGATTACCGGATCCGCTAAGCAAGCTTGAAATAAGTGGTAAGTCACTGCCACGCTACGTTTTTATCTCTTCACGCAAAACTCTGTTGCAAGACGATGATTACGTACCAGCCTCTTCTATTGAAGTCTTCTCTGAGCTACTTGCATTGCATGCAGACGACTCAGAGCTGGATGTGCAAGTTATCCCTGCAACCGTATTGTGGGGCCGTAAGCCTGGTAAAGAGAATAACCAGAAGCCTTACCTACAAGCAATGAACGGCTTAGAAAAATCGAAAGCTGTACTACTCGCAGGCCGCGACTGCCTAGTGCGCTTCAGCCCTGTAGTATCTCTGCGTTACATGGCGAATTCACACGGTACCGACAGCACCATCGCACATAAACTAGCGCGTGTGGCTCGAATCCACTTCTCTCGTCAAAAACTGGCAGCATCTGGCCCTAACCTGCCAAGCCGCCAAGCATTATTCGATCGCCTCTTAAAATCAGAAGCGATCAAGAAGGCGATTGAAGACGAAGCGAAGTCAAAGAACATCTCCATCGAAAAAGCGAGCAAAGAAGCTCAAGACATCATGGATGAGATCGCAGCGAACTTCTCTTACTCACTGATCAAACGTGGCGAGAAGATTCTAGGTTGGTTGTGGAACAAACTGTACCAAGGCCTACATATCAACAACGCTTCAACCGTTCGTAAGCTGGCACAAGATGGTCACGAGATTGTTTATGTCCCTTGTCACCGCAGCCATATGGACTACTTACTGTTGTCTTATGTGCTTTACCATGAAGGTATGGTTCCTCCGCATATCGCTGCGGGTATCAACTTGAATTTCTTCCCTGCCGGTCCGATTTTCCGTCACGGTGGTGCGTTCTTCATTCGTCGTAGCTTTAAAGGTAATAAGCTGTACTCAACGATCTTCCGTGAGTACCTAGCTGAGCTGTTCGCTAAAGGCTACTCGGTAGAATACTTTAGTGAAGGTGGCCGTTCTCGTACGGGTCGTCTGCTACAAGCGAAAACCGGCATGCTAGCGATGACAATTCAGGCAATGCTGCGTGGTATGAACCGCCCAGTAACGTTAGTTCCTGTTTACATCGGCTACGAGCACGTAATGGAAGTCGCGACTTACGCAAAAGAACTACGTGGTAAGCGCAAAGAGAAAGAAAACGCGAGCCTAGTGATTCGTACTATCCGTAAGCTACGTAACTTTGGTAAAGGCTACGTGAACTTCGGTGAGCCGATTCAGCTTAACCAATACCTGAATGAGCATTCTCCAGAGTGGACGAAAGACATCGATCCAATGGGTACCAGCAAGCCACAGTGGATGACGCCTGTGGTCAATGACCTGGCAACTAAGATGATGACACACATCAACGATGCGGCAGCGACCAACGCACTGACATTATGTGCAACCGCTCTGCTTGCATCACGTCAGCGTGCATTGTCTCGTGACTCTTTGGTTTCTCAGATCAATTGCTACCTGTCTCTACTTAACAATGTGCCTTACTCAGACACATTTACGGTACCAAAAGACAGCGCGGAAGAATTGGTGAAACATGCAGAGTCTCTGAACAAGTTCTTGATTGAGTCAGACTCAATGGGTGACATTATTTCACTAGACCGTCACCAATCGATTCTGATGACTTACTACCGCAACAACATCATTCACTTGTTTGCGCTGCCATCGCTAATTGCTCAGATGACTATTCGTCAGCACGGGCTAACGATCGATGCGATTCAAAAGAATGTCGCGGCAATCTACCCGTTCTTGAAAAAAGAGCTATTCCTAAGCTACGACGAAGACCTTCTTGAAGGTGTGGTGTCGAACATCATCGATGAATTGGTTAGCCAAGGCATGCTAGTTGTGTCTGATAATCAAGTCACCATCAACCAATCGAATAGCCAAGCGCTAATGCTACTAGGTCGCACGATTTCAGAGACACTTCAGCGTTACTCGATTGCTCTTAACCTATTGTCAGAGAATCCGGAACTGGATAAATCTGATCTTGAACAGAAGAGCCAAGACATTGCACAACGCCTAGGTCGCCTGCAAGGTATCAACGCACCTGAGTTCTTCGATAAAGGTGTATTTGCTTCGATGTTCGCTACGCTCAAGCAACAGCAATACCTGGATAACGACGGTAATTGCGACTTAGAGAAAACTCAGCATTTCGCTAAGCTTCTGTACTCAATGCTTTACCCAGAAGTTCGCTTAACGATTCAAGAGAGCATCCACCAAGCAGAGTAATTTGTTGTCTGGCACGCTTTAAGCGCTAAGCTGAAAACCATCAAAAAAGCACCCATTGTGGGTGCCTTTTTATTTGTGCTGTACCGTCCTAAATATGGTTGACACATTTCCAACATGAAATTGGAGAGTGTCA
>NZ_JAEFCE010000085.1:0-15543 GCF_016406055.1 Vibrio sp. IB15 | reverse complement strand
CCGACTCACTGAATATATGTAACCCCGACAGTTACACAGAATTATTTACAGGGTCTAAAGATAGCGCCAAGTTGCTATTAGCGCCATAGTTTCGTGTTAGGTGTTTACCCCACTGATTTACACGTTCGCAAGAACGTACTGCAACACCTAGTAAAAATACCACACATTCAGAATCAGCCTTAAATGCCAGTTATACTAAGTTACCCACCCAAGTTACCAAATAAGTTCATTAGCTGGTTCACCGACCCAAATTTGGTTAGGGCTTCGCTTACTAATTTCGAACCAGCATCTTTTGCACCTTGGTTTATGGTATCTACAAGCTTGTCCCCTAGATTTTGACTAACTTCTAAAGAACTCGGAACTAACTTGAGAAGCTCCAATCCTTTTGGAGACAGAGTTATATCAATACATTTCTTCGATGTATAAAAACCAGCCACTTCATTTTCTATTTTCCCGTACAAAAAACCTGAATCAATTAGCCAAAGGGCTGTATCAAGCAAAAAGTCAACCTCTTGGCATTTATTTGCATATTCTTCATATCCCTCGTTATCCTCAAGGAATGAATGATGCTCATAGTCGATACCAAGAAACTCAAAAGCATCAATTTCTGTTCTTCGAGGGAAGTTTTCATACAGATGAGCTAGTAGCATTGCCACCAACTCGTCGAACTTTTGAATGTTGTTCATATTTTATCAACTCGTATAATGCCCGCTAAAGCGGACTATAATTGTTGGCTATAAACTGGAGCGAGGCGAAACTGAGCCAACTGTTGTAGTTCCGTTCAAAGCACTTGTTATAACCTATTACAGTAAAGCCTGAAGTTTGGTTAAAATGGACTCGGAATATAGCCCAGCTAAAACACCTATAATTAACCCCCCTGTAAGGTCCTCTACAGTAATAGCTTTAGTTGCCTCAGGTTTTCTGGACGCAAGTAGACTGATCACTAACCCCAAAGCAATACTTCCACCTAAAACACCCCAATTAATTAACGCTCCGTCAGAAGTTGATATAAGTGTATTTTTTATAATATAACCTACCGCAGCCCCGATCATACCACCTGTAGGTACGGCAAAATCAGAAGGAAAAATAGAAACCCTTGAAGTTGCTGTACGAGTATGTACAACATCATCATTTAATTTATAAGTTGCTTTGAAAGAAACATCCATTTTCTTTGATTTTAAGAGGTGAGGTGCTCTGTATGAAAACGGAAAAGTAATCGTGCTTCCAACAGGTAGAGAGATCCCTTTTGAAAACTCTTTACCTTGAACCTTTTCAAGACGATCCATCACTCTTTTTAATTTATCTTTATTTATAGAAAACGCTTTGGGTAAAAAGGATTCCTCAGACTCAAAGCTTATTACTTCTTTCTCTAGTCGTTCTACATCTTCCCATTCATCGATTTTTAAGGCTTCTTCTGCCCAATAAGGAGTTGTTGGCTGTGTTTTCTTTTTAGAAAAAATAGAAGCATATCCATCTACAAGTTCGACAATGGCTAATGCAATAGCCTCAGTGAATGTAATCTTCTTTCTGCGTTTTCTCGCATACGCACTTTCCACTCCTCTTTCTAACTCCCTGATTAAGCGTCTTTTCTTATCTTCAAGCTCTGTTAAATTAGTTGCATCAAGATCATCATTTATTGATAGCTCTCGACCTGCCGAAAGAGTGTTAAAAACCTGCAAATCAGATATAGGTTGACCAGAAATATTCGTAACATTTAAGCTCACTGAATACTCTTGGCTACCTGCAATATACTCTTGGGACACCAAATTAATGGCAATACTTTCTGAATCTTTCACCACTTCTCCTTGAGGTTATAGCAGCTATTAGATAGAAAAATTCTGCATTTAAATCCAGAATTTGTCTATCTAGTTTCTTATGCCATCAATTGTACTAGCCTTTATCTTTTCATAACAATAACTTATACCGCAACCTTAGTGATTAGCGTGGCAAATATAGAATTTAACTGACTCGCATGATTCCCACCAAATCATGAACTTTCGCGTGTTAAACCCGTGTTGTAACCATCAGAACCTACCCGCAACTCGGAGCAAGTGAAACGCTATAAATCCAATGCTTGACCCTATACGGTAAGGTGTTTATATTGTCGCCCGCCCAACGGGGCACATCCTAAAATGCACACCGGCCATCCTGCAATCATTCGTGTATTTATATTGGTGTTGTGAACTTCCATGCTAACGAAACTTCGTCCTTTTACTCGTGAATCGGGTGCGCTTATGCATCTTTCGATTCCAATCATTTTGACTCAAATAGCGACCCAAGCGATGGGATTTGTCGATACGACAATGGCTGGCCAAGTAAGCCCTGACGATCTTGCCGCTATTGCACTTGGCACTAGCCTTTGGATCCCAGTGTTACTGCTACTGCGTGGCGTGATTATGGCGCTAACGCCCGTTGTCGCTTACCACCGCGGTGCACGTGACTTTCAAAGTATCTCTGTTGAATTCTTCCAGATGGTTTGGTTGGCATTAATCGCGAGTGTGCTACTTATCGCTTACTTAGTGAGTGCGAAACCGATCTTAGAATGGATTGGTGTTGCCGCTGAGATCATTCCAATTGGCAGTGACTATGCGTTTGCCCTAGCCTTTGGTGTACCGGGTATTGCCCTGTTTTACACTTTAAACGGCTACTGTGAAGGTATGAACAACACCAAAGTACCGATGATCATTTCGGTCATTGGTTTGTTGATTAATATTCCAGTCAACTACGTGCTTATCTACGGTAAATTTGGTTTCCCTGAAATGGGTGCGGTAGGCTGTGGCTGGGCGACAAGCTTAGTGTATTGGCTAATGTCGGGTATGCTGTATTCCTACATAAAAGGCCATCATCACTACAAGACGATCATTAGCTTTACAGACGCGAAGCCAAAAGCAAAAGAGATGCTTCACCTTCTAAAGCTAGGTTTACCTATCGGTATGAACATCGCTGTATGTGGCAGTATCTTTGCGGTCATCGCATTGATGATTGGCCGTATTGGTGCAGAAAATGTGGCAGCGGCGCAAATCGCTCTCAATATATCGAGCCTGACTTACGTGATCCCAATGAGTATCTCGTTTGGCATTACGATTCGTGTTGGTCACGCTTTGGGTGAAAAAGACGAACTTGGAGCGATTGAGCGCAGTAAAGTCGGTATTTTAGTGGCAGCATTAATCTCATTGCTTTCGGTGACGATGTTCCTACTGTTCCCTGAGTTAATCATTAGGCTTTACACGACAGACCCAGTAATCAGCGCAACTGCAGCTGTGTTATTGACCTTTACCGCTATGTACCAATTCAGTGATGCACTGCAAACCTCTGCAAATGGTGCTCTGCGCGGCTATAAAGATACCAAGATCCCAATGATCTTAGCTATCGCTTCATACTGGGGCATAGCGCTACCTATGGGTATGGTGTTGGGCTTAACCGACTACGTGGTTCCAGCAATGGGCGAAGAAGGCTTTTGGATTGGTATTCTAACTGGCTTGAGTGTCTCAGCCGCTCTGATGCTACTTCGCTTACGATACGTGATTAAGAAGCGTGACTTGCCACCAGCAGATGCGATAGCGACAAATTGAGTTGAACCAATCAACTAATACAAAAAAGCGCGTTACTGCCCATTGGCGATAACGCGCTTTTTTATTCTGTCTCTAAAAGCTAAGAATGCGTTTGTTTAACACTCATCGTTCACAACGCGAACCGTACACACACACCCTTCCGGCGGACATTGACTGGCATTAGAGCGTCCAAAGGAGTCATAAAGTACATAACACCCTGACGGTAACGCGTCATCCGTTATATGGTTCTTATTTAAATCATCATCACTAAAAGGTTGGTTATATCCGACGACCGTGTGTCTATTTCCAAAGTCAGAAATTATACTGTCATCATCAGACAACGTCATAAAATCGCTCATCGTTAATTTGTCGCCCGACTCGCCTCGGCTTTCTGGGCAAAGTGTTCCCCAATCAACCTCAACGCTGCCGATACCAAAGTCGATCACGTAGTTGCTCTGATCTCCTGGGTTTGATGCATCTGGATTAAGTCCGGCGATAATAGCTTTAGACGTTACTTGTGTGATCACCCCTTCCATCGCACCCGCAACACCTTCAAGCACCTCTTCTCTCGCTGATTCTTGGATATTAAGAAACCTCGGCGCTGCCGTTACAGCAATAATACCGATTATCACGATCACAACGATTAGTTCCATTAACGTAAAGCCGTTTTTTTTCATAACACCCACATCAGCGACAACTTAAAGATTCGATAGCTCAATGAATTATCATTAACTGTACATCCTGAGTAACACACTTAAAACCATATCCATTTCGCCACAAATAGCTTGAAAGGCCTTAATTTATAAACCCAGAACCAATTGGAAGCGTTGTCATATAAGGTATGAATAAGGTTTCTACCAATAATACTGTCTAATTGAATGAGGCTATATACGGATCAACTTTAATCCAAATATTTGAGCTAAAGCATGAACGACCAAATAGAAGCTTAATATAGCTAACGAAAAGGCGAACCAATTGGTTCGCCTTTTCGTTTCAAGAGTCGTACTTAAAGAATCGAGCTTAACAAGCCATGTTTATCGATTAATCGCCAGATATGAGCCTGCAGCAATCATGATGCCACCAGCGCTTTGATTTAAGCGTTTATGCGCGCGTGGGGTTTTCAGCAAAGTCACCATACGCCCTGCTCCCATTGCAATTAGCATTAAGCCAGACATTAGTGCAATAGAAGCTAATACAGAAACTAAGACGATATCTTGTGAGCGTAAAACTGTCAGATCAACAAACGTTGGTAAGAAGGAAATATAAAACAGAATCACTTTAGGGTTTGATGCTGAGATCAGAAAACCTTGCGCAAAGCTCGTAAGTTCTGACTTCTGACTCTGTTTTGCCGCGAGCTCCGCTGAACCTTGCACTTCAGGCAGGCTCTTGAACATCTTATACCCGAGGTAAATAAGGTAAGCTGCGCCGACATAACGAATGATCTCGAAAGCAAATGACCAGTTTTCCGCAATAGTTGCCAAGCCAAAACAAGCAAGCGCTAGATAAATAAGATCACTGCATATCATACCTAAAGAAAGAGAAATGCACTTTCGCCATCCATCAACCATACCACGAGCCAAAATCGCAAACACACCTGGTCCTGGAGTGATGCCAAATATAAACATGGCAATAAAGAATGTAACCGCACCTTCAAACGACATTAGCTTGTCCTTATTCATAGCTCAACATGATATTTTCTGAACGTAACATGCGATCTTAAAGGGAGTAAAGAAACTATTTACCGAGTCTTTATTAATAAAAAAGCGAACCGTATGGCTCGCTCTTTATACTTCAGCTTCAGTTGAAAAAAACTTAACTAGTTCGCGATTGGTGACAGCAACTTAGGGTTTACGACTAAGTTTCTCACACCGTGTGCGTGGTCTTCATTAAAGTCGTTCCCTTCACACCAGCTACCAACCGTTGCGATGTTCACTTTCGCCACTTGTGGTCTCACACTCCAGGTAACTTGGAACGGTGAACCTTGCTCGTTGTAGCCAGGGCCGGTAGTAGAACCTGCATATTGAATCGCAGATCCTGTATTTTTTGGAATGTTGGTCGCTTGGTGCAAACCGTTCACTTTAGAGTGTTTAGCTAGCTCTTCAAAATCCAGCGCGTTGTCGTCGTTCACTAAGACGTAAACTTGGGTTTCCACACGCAACTGAGGGTTGGTAATCGCATCATTGAAACACGCCCCCAATGTTTCCCCAGGTCCCACTTGTGCGGTTGAGTAAACATAATGCACCTCGATAGTATCACCAGAGTGAAGTGAACCATGGTCGCTCGGGCAAATATCCTGACCGAATGGCTTCAGTTCTGCCTCACTTAGCTTACCTGTGTATTTGAATCCACTTTGGAAACCTTTGCCGTCACCATTACCTGCATACTGGGTAAACTCACCGCCTTTGTGCTCTGCGTTTTTATGAAAGTGAATATTACATAAGTTCATCGCGGATGAATCTGGCGCATCAGAGAACAGGCGCTCGTTAGTCCCTTCGTATGAACCTAGATCACGTGGTGCCTGCGGGCCAAAACCTTTGCCTTGTGTATTTTCGGACAGTTGTGCTCTTTGTTCGGCGATAACGCTGTCTGAAACCTCTTCATGGCTAGCACCAGACGCACTCGCCTGTGTCGATAACATAACCATGGCGACGCTTATAAACACACTTTTGTTTTTCATATCTCTTCCCTAGACTCTAATTTATTAAACCTAACTGACTGTGTCACAGCGGAATATTACTATGCTCACGAGGGAATATAAGACATTGTCTTTGTAAGATTAGATTTCAATGCTTACTTTGGGAGAGTATTCAAACCATTGGTGAATATCACAAGATCAATAGGTTAAATACGGCGACTCCCTTCCATAACAAGTAAATACCGAGCTGCGCTGACCTGCCTTTTACTCAAATCCAACTCTTATTGTGTTGGTGAGTAGAAACAAGACGTTACGTAACCCTGAGGAATTTACTGCCAGTCACCAAATTCTGGATCAAAAAAGGCGAACCCATTGGCTCGCCTATGTTGTTTGTCGTGATTTTTAAAATCTAACTATTGTGCTGGACGCGTCCCTGAAGCAAATATTCCGAAAGTCATGACATTCAAAGCATCTGTCACACCCTCCAATGATTTGATGACTTGCTTCGTAGGCCCGTTACTGAATATATGGTTTCCCAAGCCTTTTTCGCTGTGAACCTTAGCGTGATCCTCAGTGGCTTGTTTATCTGTCACTTGGGTCTTTTCATTCGCTTCTGGTGATTCACTCAGTTCATGAGAAGCCACACTGTCATTACTATTGATATCACTGTCTTCTGCGGTGACAACGCAGCTCTCTTTTACGCTATTTGTGTTAGGCTCAATGACATCTTCACTTGCCGTTTCATTGACCACACCCTCTTCGACACTGTTATTAATCACTTTTTCATTGCTTGAAATATTTTCGTCGGTTGGATTTTCACTAGTTGTCGCACAAGCGGATAAAAGCAACAGGCTAATAATTAATGTGGTTAATTTTCTGACCATGACGATTGGGGCTGGATTAATAAAACATTGTTCGATTGTAAGTAAATTAAACCAGAAGTTCCAGTTACACGCTTGTATTGTCGTAACGGGATGTGTACATAATTACGTACTGCTTAGGGGCTCTTGGGTTTACGAAATCTTACTTTATACTTAAATAGAGTAACTGGTTTATGGATAGCACAATCCACCGACATCGACCTTCTAATAATTCGATACTTCGATTAGGTTACCATCAGGATCTCGCAGATAAATTGAGGTGATCTTGTCCACCGCACCCGTTCGCTCGACAGGCCCTTCTTCGATCGCGATGCCTTGTCCAGTGATATGCTCGTATACTTCATCAATGTGTGTGTTGGTTATGAAACATAGGTCTGCACTCCCGGCTTGAACATGCCTAGCTTTAGGCTCGAACTCTTTCCCCTGCTGATGGAGATTTATCTTTTGGTTACCAAACGATAATGCCCAGCGTCCCTCACCAAATTGAATAGGTTTCATCCCTAACACTCTCTGATAGAAATCTACTGTTATCTCTATATCTTTAACAGTTAATACAAGATGATCTAGGTGACTTATTTCCATAAATGTTGACTCTCAATCAATAACAGACTCCAAATTTAAACATTCGACAGGAGCCTTGAATGTTCGCCACTCATAATCTAACGCTTAGAAGAGTGACACAAGCACCTTGTACGCCGATACATCTCATTGTTAACGAATAAAGGGAGCACGCCTGAGTGCTCCCTTTGTAATGTTTGTTTAGTTAAATTCGCTAACTAAATTACATACACAAACCTTCGTGTGTCCAGTACCAAGAATTTTGGAAAGGATCTGCTCCCCAGTTATTGGTTGTCGCCGTAAAACGGTTACCCCAATATTGAACCAGAGCTCCAGCTGGATAGAACACATTCGGACTCCACTCTGGTACGTCAACACACTTATCTTGTGGCTCAGGCTGAGGTTCAGGGTTTGGAAGCTCTAGTACAGTACTAACCGCTACGTAAGCATCTGTTGATCCTTGCGCACCAGAGACCATTACGTAGATATCATCCCCTTGTATACCGCCAAACCCACAATACTCGTTGTTATCCAAGTTATTAGACGAACAGTCGTAATCATTCAATGATGCAGGACGACCAATAGCAACATACAGATCAACGTTACCGTAACCATTGTAAGTTTGGATCCAAACATCGCTTTCAGAACTGTTCTTTAGAACGAACTGCTGTTGGTCGTTACCACTGCTCAACACAGGAGCAGGCACATTAAACTCGAGATTCGTAATACCCGGAGTCGGATTCGGTGTTGGGGTTGGTGTCGGTGGATTAGGGTTTGGATTCGGCTGACCGGAACCACAGTATTGTACGTTAACGCCAACCTGGCTGAAGGCAGAGCGCACTGCAGATGATTCATAGCCTAGCTGTTGTGCTGCCTTACAAACTCCTTCAGCTCCTGCTTGGAAGTTCGATCTTGATGTCCAGTAAAGTTGGTTCGCTGTCGCGTAAGCCATAAACGCCTTTTTAATATCCCAACCATTGCTAGTCGCTAGGTGGTAAAAAGCTTTGTTGAAAATCCCTGAGCTGTGGTGAACATCAATACCATTGTAGTATTGGTTTACGTGATCGATAGACATGCCATCTTGGCTAGGTTGAATGAAGTAGCGCATTGCTGGGCTGTACTTCATAACATGCTCACCCATCTTCCAGTTAAAACTGCCATGAACATACTCACTTAAAGCCGCTGCTGCCACATCAGAGAATGACTCATTCATACCCCCAGACTGACCGCGGTATTCAAGGTTTGAGTTCTGTTCGGTAAAGCCATGGCTTACCTCATGCGCAATTACATCCCACGTAGCTAACGGGTACATAGACTGGTTACCGTCACCAAACGTCATCTGTTGACCATCCCAAAACGCATTACCGTAGTTCGAACCATAGTGCACACGCATGGTTAGCTTTTGCTGGATAGGACGAGTATTCAACCACTCTTTGTACATGTCGAATACACGTTGGCCAAAGTAATGTGCATCGTTCATAGGCGCATAAGCACCGTTAATTGCACGATAGTCGTTAACGTTCCTACCGTAATTGCCGTTACAAGCAAACTGGTGAACCTGACCGTAATCTTGGCGGTTATTCATGTTCATAGTGACAACGTTTTGGCTGTCCATTTGGCAATATGAGTTGACCTGGAACCCGCCATATTGAGTATTCGGACCAAAGTAATAACGACCGCTTTTTTGGTTGCCACCGGGGCCTTCAGCATCGATGAACGCGATACCTTCCCATTGGTCAAGTAATTCGCCAGATTTAGCGTCTACAAGGGTAATTGGTCGTGAAGGTCCCATGCCCTTTGTTTGCAGGAAATCAACCTTATAAATAAGGTGTGCTTGTTGTTGTTCATCTAACCAAATAAAAAGATCTGCATTTGGATTACGAATGGTTGCAGCTGCTACGCCTTTGTGTTGTGACTTAGCAATATCAATGGCCTGCTGTGCGTTGATCATTGGTAAAGTAGAACCGATATCAGCCTCAATGCCCGTTAACACTTGTCCGTCAACGGCTTGAGCAATACCTTGCTGGGAAAGATCAACCACTACCGACTGACCATAGACTGGAACGCCATAGTGAAGTTGTTGTTTACGAAGGAGTGTCGTTGTTCCGGTCTCAACTCGACTTGCTTCTTGATAAGCAAGTGGTTGATTTACCGCACTAAAGCCTTGTTGGCTAGTGTTGTTAAGAATTGTTGACAGATCGACTTCAGTGTAGTCGAGTACATTGGCAGCTTGAGAAGTAAACGCTATTGGGAATAGCATCAGTAAATGTGCACCACGCATACATCACCTTTATATTTATGTTGTTATAAATTCACCCGATGGATGAGCGCGCATATTAACGATAGAATCCCCTTACAAGTAAATAAACCTAGTTGCATATGTGATATCGATTCAGAACATAATATCTGTCACCTATAAAAATGAGAATGCTAGTCAAAAAAACCAATAAATACTTACACTTAGAAAAAACTCAGTAAATAGACCTAAAATATGAAGGGATATCAAATTTTGATAATTTCCTGAAATTTGATGCTTCAAATCGTTACGAGATTAAGGGTCGATATCGACTTTAAATAGCAACGCCAACTCACCATCACAAAATTCAACGCTCCCATTCATAAGGAACCAATTAAAATAATGATGAGGGTGTGTTGGCGATGAGTATGTTGGCTGAGGTTGGAACTTAGCCTTTGACTTTATTGAGTGTGTAAGTGATTACGCTATCGTCGACTATATTAAACACCCAAGTGCTGTCACCGCTGGTAAAGTGAAATTCATCCTTAGACGAAGTTGGCGTCAGATTAGCGATGAACGCAGACAGCTGAGGCTCGTTGATAACAAAACTCCCCTCAGAAGTGTTGATGTCTAAATCGTTATTGACTTCAATCTGCGACGTTGAGCTTGGCAATATGTCGGGCAACCAACCTCTATCAAACAAACGATCTTGCTGAGCCTGCTCGTAAGTGGCGTACTGAACACTGACCACTTCAGAACAGCCTGATAGTAAGAGTAAAATTGGGAGTAATAGTTTCGTTTTCATTTATTTCCATCATTTGAAAGCAAGGGCTTGTCCAGCCTCTGAGTTGTATTCGAATAAAAACAACAAGCGAGGAACAAGTACAATACAAAAACAATTTTATAAATTAATTATTATTCCCATTCAATTTAATTGACTTTATTTACATGCAGCCCATATGGAAATCATTTTAATCAGTACCTTAACGGAAGGGTTTACCTATAAAGCGACCTATCGTTCATAGTATATTAAGACCAAACACGCCCTTTACGTCGAACAAAACAGCTTCCGTTTTTTCTCTCGATACTTGCGTACCTTTGCGTAAAATATCAATGAGCTGTGATTTGCCATTTAACAATTCAGCTCTACGAGCTCTTATCGGCCTTAACATCTCCTGCAAGCACTCTTCTAATACCTTCTTAGTTTGTCCGTCACCTAACCCGCCTCTACGGTAATGATCTTTTAACTCACTAACATACTGTGCGTCACTATGGAACGCATCAAGATAGGTAAACACGATGTTCCCTTCCACTTGGCCCGGATCTTCAATTTTTAAGTGGTTTGGATCGGTATACATGGACTTCACTGCCGTTCGAATCTCTTTCTCAGTTGCCCCGAGGTTAATCGCGTTGCCCATCGACTTAGACATCTTGCTTTTCCCATCCGTACTAGGAAGGCGTGATGCATTACTCAGAAGCGGCTTACATTCGTTCAAAATTGATTTACCAGCGAGTGAGTTTAGCTTTCGAACAATCTCGTTTGTTTGCTCTAGCATTGGCAGTTGATCATCGCCTACCGGGACTAACGTCGCATTGAACGCCGTAATATCAGCAGCCTGAGATATCGGATAAGTGAGAAAGCCTGCAGGAATAGAACGACCAAACGCCTTGTTTTGAATTTCACTTTTGACCGTAGGATTACGCTCTAAACGTGCGATAGATACAAGGTTACTGTAAAACATGGTCAGCTCAGCCAATGCGGGAAGCTGAGATTGAAGGCAAATTGTAGTTTTAGTTGGGTCGATGCCAACAGCCAGATAGTCGGCGACCACATTGAGAATGTTTGAAGAGACCTTTGAAGGATTATGCGCGTTATCAGTCAAGCCCTGCATGTCGGCAACCAATATCGTTTGGTCATGCTCATGTTGTAAGGATACACGTTGTTTGAGAGAGCCCACGTAATGCCCTAAATGTAAAGGACCTGTCGCGCGGTCGCCAGTAAGAATAATTTCTGATTTGTTATCGTTTTGATTTATTTTCATTGAGTATCTCCAAGTTAAAAAGGCTACTGGAGATATAAAGAGACGACAATCTTGATGACATTCTTAGCTACCTTCCAGCAGCGTAAGAATGTGAGTATTCCGTGCTGCTCTAGATAGAGCACCACCAGAAGAAAACTGAAGTTGAAGCGGGATTAAATTTCATTCTTAAAACGTATCAATATTATTGGCTAACGACAACACATTTTATTGATTCAATTTAACTCGCTGTATTAATCGCATAAATTTATAATTCTAGAACGCATGGCTTGGTTAATCTCAAAGTAAGTGTTCAAGAAATTGAGCTGCGATAAAGCCGACTCTGCGGTGTGTTCGTAACCTTGATTGAAGCTTGGAAGCAGTTGAGTAAACTTAGGAAACCGCGCTTCTAACCTTCTATCAGACATAAACTCATCGACATAGCCAGGTTGTGGATTTTCTGTTTGTTCGACAAGATCAATTAAACGATCTAATGCATAAGACTGAACAAATCGACTCCCAGAGAGCTTTTCTCCACGGTTATAGCGGGACATACCCACATAAAGATTGGTCAGTGCTTCCCCGATTAACCACTCTTGGGTATTAGCTTGTGGAGCACTTTTTTCCGGTGGTACACAGCACCTAGCATCGAACGCCTCTTCCTGCCAAACAATACGACCTTCAGCAAATGGAATATGTGCTAATTCATGGGGTTCAAAGACCGCAAATTCGCAAAAGATTCGATCGGCATACAGAACTTTATAGCCATCGACCGTGTTTCGCACGGAATAGTCGATTGGATGGATATCAGATAACCAATTTAAATTGTTTAAAAAGTGCTGCTTTTGTCCTACCTGTACGATCGCAAAGAAATCGACGTCTGAGTATTGGTCCAGTCTCTCCGTTTCGATACCAACAGAACCAAGCCCCAACAAGGCAAGCGCCTTATTTGAAGCTCTTAAACACTGCCCAATAGAATCCAAGCGTTGTAGCAGCATTGTTGGGGTAATTTCTTGTGATGTGATTGGCTGTCGAATGGTGTTATCGGTTTCCATCGTGCTATCCCTGTCAAATTGAATGCCATTCAACCTAACTGAGAGTGATAGCAACGACTAAACACAATTTATAAAATCTGCGTTTTGGATAACGATCTGTGCAATAAATGGATTGATTTAGGAGCTTTCAACTACCACCCGCATTTGTATCTCTACCTATTAAATAGATGACTTGGCAAGATACATCGCCATTTCTTGTTCAGGTACCATGCCTCCACCCGTCGCCCAAACAAGATGCGTGCTGTTGGATAACGTCGAATCATCAATACCTAATCTCGTCATATATTCAGTGTTATGTTCTACATGGATAGGCCCTGGCATGCCGGCTAATGCAGAGGGCTCTAGTTTGATGGCTTCTTCTTGATTCAATTGACCTAACAATTGATACATGCGTTCATCCGTTAATGTGTAGTAACCATCCAATAAGCGCTCCATTGCTCTGCCAACAAAGCCTGACGCGCGGCCCACGGCTAACCCATCAGCTGCAGTAAGGTTATCAATACCAAGATCTTGTACTGCAATCTCGTCATGCAAACCGGTGTGAACGCCTAACAACATGCAAGGTGAATGCGTAGGCTCGGCGAACAGACAATGAACATGGTCGCCAAATGCCATCTTCAAACCAAATGCCACACCACCAGGGCCGCCGCCTACGCCACATGGTAGGTAGACAAACAACGGATGCGCTTCGTCGACGACAATCTGTTGCTGAGCAAATTGCTGCTTTAGCCTTTCTCCGGCCACAGAATATCCAAGGAACAGTGTCTTCGAGTTTTCATCGTCAATGAAGAAACAACTAGGATCCAATTCAGCTTCTTTTCGTCCTTGTTCAACCGCAACGCCGTAATCTTGCTCATACTCAACCACATTTACGCCGTGCTCACGCAGTTTGTTCTTCTTCCACGCTCTCGCATCGGCAGACATATGAACGGATACGGTAAAGCCTAATTTCGCGCTCATGATACCAATTGACATGCCTAGGTTCCCTGTTGAACCTACCGCAATACTGTATTGCTTAAAGAACTCACGAAACTCGGGTTCTAGCAATTTGCTGTAATCATCGCTTTCACTTAGTAACCCAGCTTCAAACGCGAGTTTCTCAGCGTGTGTCAGTACCTCATATATGCCGCCACGGGCTTTGATAGACCCAGAGATAGGCAAGTGACTGTCTTTCTTCATCATCAACCGCCCTTTTATCGGCAATTGATAATACGCCTCCAATGCTGTTTTCATCGTTGGAATATCAACAAGATCAGATTCAATGATGCCATTGGATAGTTGAGTTTCAGGAAATGCTTTTGCAAGGTAAGGGGCGAATCGTTGTAAGCGTAAACTCGCATCATGAATGTCTTCCTCATCCAAGCCGACATAAGGTAACCCTTGGTCTAGTGTTGTAACATTTGGGTTAAACCAAACCACCTCTTCGAGCGCCATAAGCTTATTTAGTAATGGAAAGTCGTTCGTGAGGTTATTTAGATTCAGTTCGATCATAGCTACCTTCTCTGGTATTAAGCGTTCTGCGCGATTTCAATCACTTGGTGTACACCCTATTAGAGCCGTAATCGAGAAATGATTCAATAACCGATACTTGTGCCTACCGTCAGCAGATGCTATTTCCCTTACTATGCCCGTGAGGCAACCGTCTTGATGTATTCACTTGGCGACAGACCAAACTTACCCTTAAAGCGCTGACTAAAACGTCCTTCAGATTGGTAACCACAAGATTGAGCAAGCATCGTGACATTGTGTTGGCCATTTTGCATAAGATACAAAGCATGGCTCAAACGCACTTCTGCTAATACCTCACGATATTGCATTCCTTCGAGTTTGAGCTTACGGATTAACGTCGCACGACTCATTGCAAAACGCTCTGCAACGTCTTCTAAAGAGTGTTTCTCGTCTGGTGAATGAGATAAGTAATGACTGAGCTTTTGGCTGAAAGAGACGTTTGAACGAGTAAAAAACCGATGTAATACACCCTTCTCTGCAAGTTGTTGATACAAACCTTGCAACCAAAATTGCTGTGTGGTTTCACTCATACTTTGACGATCAAACGTAAACAAGGCATTTAAAGTATCTTGTAAACTGCGGTCTGCTTCTAAAGTGAGGTATTCGAATTCGGCAGCACATTGTTCACTCAGTTCGAGCATCGCTTGAGTGGGTTGAAAATGAAAACTAAACACGCGGGACAGAAATCGCCCTTTATGTGGCATGTTCTCAAAACTCAATGATGCCGAAGCTTCACACAGCAATAACTCAGAATGAGTAAGCTCTGCTGCCGAGTCTTTCCAAAACAAACGCTTACTGCCTGTGATGATCTGAATAATACTAGGGGATTTATCGAAGGGTAAGCATAACAATTACAAAACAATAGCTTACAACAAAATCAACTGAGAAATGGCGACAAGATGGCGATAATTTTATTGTCCCATGTAACCACTCGATATCTGATATTTGATATTTGATGTGCTCTAACATCAATTAGGATAGTTAACATGAGGCCTGATAAAAGGATTCATTTGTCGTTTCCAGTTACAAACATTTGAAACTCATTTTTGGACAAAAACCACTTAGACCTAATACTCTAATTTGTTTTATTTGGATTACTT
>NZ_JAEFCE010000084.1:0-16095 GCF_016406055.1 Vibrio sp. IB15 | reverse complement strand
CCTGTAACTTTAGCTGACGCTGTCAGTTGAGGTGGGGAGTCCATACCATTGAGCGAGTTGGGGATCTTTTGCAGCAAAACAACTCACTTATAATGACGTATAAAAAAAACCGCTGACGAATCAGCGGCTTTTACAATCTATATATACTCAAAATAATTGGAGTTGCAGCTAGGCAACAAGTAAGTTCAGCCCTATGAGCATAGGAGTTCTATGTAATTAGGGTGAACTTACGCAGTTAACAACGCTGCGGCTTCAAGTATGAAGAGTATTTACTTCTTCTTTTTCACTGCTTTTTTGTTTGGAAGGTCAGTGATTGAACCTTCGAATACTTCCGCAGCAAGACCAACAGACTCGTGTAGAGTTGGGTGAGCGTGGATAGTAAGAGCGATATCTTCTGCGTCACAACCCATTTCGATTGCTAGGCCGATTTCACCAAGAAGCTCACCACCGTTAGTACCAACAACAGCACCACCGATTACGCGATGAGTATCTTTATCGAAGATCATCTTAGTCATACCATCTGCACAGTCAGAAGCGATTGCACGACCAGAAGCAGCCCAAGGGAAAGTCGCCACTTCGTAGTTTAGGCCTTCCGCTTTCGCTTCTTTCTCAGTCTTACCTACCCAAGCAACTTCTGGCTCAGTGTACGCAATTGATGGGATTACTTTAGGGTCGAAGTAGTGCTTCTTACCAGAGATAACTTCAGCAGCTACGTGACCTTCATGCACACCTTTGTGAGCAAGCATTGGTTGACCAACAACGTCACCGATCGCGTGGATGTGAGGAACGTTTGTACGCATTTGCTTATCAACGTTGATGAAGCCACGCTCGTCAACTTCGATACCTGCTTTTTCAGCATCGATAAGTGCACCGTTTGGAACACGACCGATAGCAACAAGAACAGCATCGTAGCGCTCAGCTTCAGCTGGTGCTTTCTTGCCTTCCATTGAAACGTAGATACCGTCTTCTTTCGCTTCAACTGCAGTTACTTTAGTTTCAAGCATTAGCTTGAACTTGTTCTTGATACGCTTAGTGAAGACTTTAACGATGTCTTTATCCGCAGCAGGGATAACTTGGTCGAACATCTCAACTACGTCTACTTTAGAACCTAGAGAGTGGTAAACCGTACCCATTTCAAGACCGATGATACCACCGCCCATGATAAGCAGTTTTTCAGGAACTTCTTTCAGCTCAAGTGCATCCGTAGAATCCCAAATACGTGGGTCTTCATGTGGAATGAAAGGAAGTTTGATTGGGCGAGAACCCGCAGCGATGATTGCGTTATCGAAGTTAACTGTTGTTGCTTCGCCTTCGCCTTCAACTAGGATGCTGTTAGGACCAGTGAACTTACCGAAACCGTTAACAACTGTTACGTTACGCATCTTAGCCATACCGCCAAGACCGCCAGTTAGTTGGTCTACTACTTTTTCTTTCCAGATACGGATCTTGCTGATGTCCGTTTGTGGCTCGCCAAATACAACGCCGTGCTCTGCCATCGCTTTCGCTTCTTCGATTACTTTAGAAACGTGCAGAAGTGCTTTCGATGGAATACAACCAACGTTTAGACATACACCACCAAGAGTGCTGTAACGTTCAACTAGTACTGTTTCTAGACCTAAATCCGCACAACGGAATGCAGCTGAGTAACCAGCAGGACCTGAACCAAGTACAACAACTTGGGCTTTAATTTCTTTGCTCATTGTGACCTCTTGTAGTCATTATCCCTAACAGGCTGAGTAGATGTTCTTAAAATTATTGGGCTTTCAAACAGCCAACATTTTACAGAGATGTTAACAGTGTGAAAGTAGCTTTAAGTTAGCCTGTGAGCTAGACAACACTTCCCTTTCGCTTTATGAGAAAAGCGGGAACTGTTCTCTAAAAATAGTCTTTATATAAAGAATTAAGGTGACCCGAAAGCCACCTTAATAATTACTTTCTCAATTACAGTACTAGACGACGGATGTCAGATAGTGCGCTGTTTAGGAAAGTAATGAAGCGTGCACCTTCAGCACCATCGATCACACGGTGGTCATATGATAGAGACAGTGGAAGCTGAAGACGTGGCTGGAACTCTTTACCATTCCAAACTGGCTTAATTTCAGACTTAGATACACCTAGGATACCTACTTCTGGAGCATTTACGATTGGCGTAAATGCAGTACCGCCGATGCCACCAAGGCTAGAGATTGTGAAACAACCGCCTTGCATGTCAGCTGCAGTTAGCTTACCAGCACGTGCTTTCTTAGACACAGCCATTAGCTCTTCAGATAGCTCGTAAATGCCTTTCTTGTTCACGTCTTTGAATACAGGAACAACTAGACCGTTTGGAGTATCTACCGCGATACCTACGTTTACGTACTTCTTAAGAATGATGCTTTCGCCATCTTCAGAAAGAGAAGAGTTAAACGCTGGGAACGCTTCTAGCGCTTTAGCAACAGCTTTCATGATGAACACAAGAGGAGTGATCTTCATGCCAGTGTCTTTCTTAGCTTCGATTGCGTTCTGCTCTTTACGGAATGCTTCTAGCTCAGTGATGTCTGCGTTATCCCACTGTGTAACGTGAGGGATCATTACCCAGTTACGGTGTAGGTTTGCACCAGAGATCTTCTTGATCTTAGAAAGCTTCTGAACTTCAGTTTCGCCGAACTTGCTGAAGTCAACTTTTGGCCATGGTAGTAGACCAAGAGCAGAGCCGTCACCGCCTTTGCCAGATGCCGCAGCACCAGACTCTAGACGCTTAAGTGCATCTTTAACGTAAGACTGAACGTCTTCTTTAAGTACACGGCTCTTACGACCAGTACCTTTAACTTTCGCTAGGTTTACACCGAACTCACGAGCTAGACGACGAACAACTGGAGACGCGTGTGCGTACTCACCGTTTTCTTGGAAGTCGTCTGCAGCTGCAGGAGCTGCTGCCGCTGGAGCTTCAGCTTTAGGTGCAGGTGCCGCCGCTGGAGCTGCTGCTTGTGCAGGTGCTGCAACAGGAGCTGGAGCTGCGCCTTCAACTACGAAAGTCATGATTAGAGAGCCAGTTGACACTTTGTCGCCAGCTGCAATCTTGATCTCTTTAACTGTACCAGCGAATGGTGCAGGAACTTCCATTGAAGCTTTGTCGCCTTCAACAGTAATTAGAGATTGCTCTTCTTCTACTGTATCGCCAACCGCTACCATTACTTCAGTAACTTCTACTTCGTCACCGCCGATGTCTGGAACGTTTACTTCTTTTTCAGCTGACGCTGCTGGAGCCGCTGCAGCTGGTGCTGCCGCCGCTGGAGCAGGAGCTGCTGCAGGTGCTGAACCAGCAACTTCGAATACCATTACTAGAGAACCAGTAGAAACTGAGTCACCAGAAGCGATCTTGATTTCTTTAACGATACCAGCGAATGGTGCAGGAACTTCCATTGAAGCCTTGTCACCTTCAACAGTTAGAAGAGATTGCTCTTCTTCTACTGCATCACCGATAGCAACCATGATCTCAGTAACTTCTACTTCGTCGCCACCGATATCTGGAACGTGAACTTCTTTAAGCTCTGCCGCTGCTGCCGCTACAGGAGCAGCTACTGGAGCTGCCTCTGCTGCTGGAGCAGGCGCAGCTTCAGCTGCACCCTCGGCTTCGAAAATCATGATTAGAGAACCAGTAGAAACTGAATCGCCTTCAGCCACTTTGATTTCTTTAACGATACCGGCTTGAGACGCTGGAACTTCCATAGAAGCTTTGTCGCCTTCAACAGTGATTAGAGACTGTTCTTCTTCAACCTTGTCGCCAACGCTTACAAGAATCTCAGTAACTTCAACCTCATCCGCACCGATGTCAGGTACATTAATTTCGATTGCCATTGCTTATTTACCTTCTAGTTAAGCGCTGTATTAAGCGTATTGTGGGTTTGTTTTTTCAGTGTCGATATCAAATTTAGCAATTGCTTCAACAACTACAGATTTCTCGATATCACCACGTTTAGCCAGTTCAGTTAGGGCAGCAACTACTACGTAGCCTGCGTTAACTTCGAAGTGACGACGTAGGTTTTCACGGCTGTCAGAACGGCCGTAACCATCAGTACCAAGTACTTTGTAAGACTCAGAAGGCATGAACGCACGAACTTGCTCAGAGTAGTTCTTCATGTAGTCAGTCGCTGCGATTGCTGGCTCAGTACCCATTACTTGTGCAATGTAAGGTACTTTCGCTTCTGCTTCTGGGTGAAGCATGTTGTAACGCTCTGCGTCTTGACCGTCACGAGTTAGCTCGTTGAACGATGTTACAGAGAATACGTCAGATGCGATGCCGTACTCTTCGCTTAGGATAGTCGCGGCTTTACGTACTTCGTTCATGATAGTACCAGAGCCCATTAGCTGAACTTTAGACTTGTCACCTGCGTAAGACTCAAGCTTATAGATACCCTTACGGATGCCTTCTTCAGCGCCTTCTGGCATTGCTGGCATTGCGTAGTTTTCGTTCATAACAGTTAGGTAGTAGAACACGTTCTCTTGTTTCTCACCGTACATGCGACGGATACCGTCTTGCATGATTACTGCAACTTCGTAAGCGAATGTTGGGTCGTAAGAGATACAATTAGGAACCGTGTTCGCCATGATGTGTGAGTGGCCATCTTCGTGCTGTAGACCTTCACCGTTTAGCGTTGTACGACCAGCAGTAGCACCTAATAGGAAACCACGAGCTTGTTGGTCACCAGCCATCCACGCCATATCGCCTACACGTTGGAAACCAAACATTGAGTAGTAGATATAGAACGGGATCATTGGTAGATCGTTCGTGCTGTATGATGTTGCAGCTGCGACCCAAGAAGCCATTGAGCCTAGCTCGTTGATACCTTCTTGTAGAACCTGACCTGACGTAGCTTCTTTATAGTAAGAAACGATGTCGCGATCTTGAGGTGTGTAGTTCTGACCGTGCGGGTTGTAAATACCGATCTGACGGAATAGACCTTCCATACCGAACGTACGAGCTTCGTCACAGATGATAGGAACGATGTTCTTACCGATGTTCTTGTCTTTCAGTAGGATGTTTAGCGTACGTACGTAAGCCATTGTTGTAGAGATGTCACGCTTCTGTTCAGTTAGTAGCGGAGTGAACTCTTCTAGCTCAGGTGTTTTGAATTCTTGAGTGAACTTAGGTAGACGCTGTGGCGTGTAACCTTTTAGTTCTTTACGACGAGCGTGTAGGTATTCGTACTCCGCTGTACCTTCTTCAAGTTTCAGGTATGGAAGTTCTTTTACTGCTTCGTCAGTTAGGATGTCTTGAAGACCTAGACGATCACGTAGGTGTAGTACGTGAGTCATGTCCATCTTCTTAACTTGGTGCGCGATGTTCTTACCTTCAGCCGCTTCACCCATGCCGTAACCTTTAACAGTCTTCGCTAGGATTACTGTTGGACGACCTTTAGTTTCTGCTGCGTTCTTGTAAGCTGCGTACAGTTTAGAAGACTCATGACCACCGCGCTTAAGTGCGAAGATTTCATCGTCAGTCATGTCTGCAACTAGTGCAGCCGTTTCTGGGTACTTACCGAAGAAGTGCTCACGTACGTATGCACCGTCTTTAGATTTAAATGTTTGGTAATCACCATCTACAGTTTCGTTCATCAGCTGTAGAAGCTTGCCTGTTGTATCTTTAGCAAGTAGTGCATCCCAGTTGCTACCCCAAATAACTTTAACAACGTTCCAACCAGCGCCTTTGAATAGACCTTCTAGCTCTTGGATGATGCTACCGTTACCCATTACAGGGCCGTCTAGACGCTGTAGGTTACAGTTGATTAGGAATGTTAGGTTGTCTAGTTTTTCACGCGCAGCGAAAGACAGTGAACCACGTGATTCTGGCTCATCCATCTCACCATCACCTAGGAATGCGTATACACGCTGTGCAGATGTGTCTTTTAGACCACGACCGTCTAGGTACTTAAGGAAACGTGCTTGGTAGATCGCAGAAATTGGACCAAGACCCATAGATACTGTTGGGAACTGCCAGAACTCAGGCATCAGTTTAGGGTGTGGGTATGACGGGATACCTTTACCATCCACTTCTTGACGGAAGTTATCTAGCTGCTCTTCAGTTAGACGACCTTCAACGAATGCACGAGCGTAGATACCCGGTGAGATGTGACCTTGGTAGTAAACTAGATCGCCACCGTCCGTCTCGTTTGGAGCTCGGAAGAAGTGGTTGAAACAAACTTCGTAGAACGCCGCTGCTGACTGGTAAGAAGCCATGTGACCACCTAGGTCTAGGTCTTTCTTAGAAGCACGCAATACGATCATGATTGCGTTCCAGCGAATAATCGAACGAATACGACGTTCAAGAGTTACATCACCTGGGTATGCTGGCTCTTGTGCTGCCGGAATCGTGTTGATGTAGTTAGTGTTGATACCAGTTGGCATATCAACGCCATCTAGACGTGCTTTCTCTAGAACTGTTTCTAGTAGGAACTGTGCACGTTCTACACCTTCTTCACGTACTACTGACTCAAGAGCTTCTAACCAATCTTGAGTTTCCAGTGCGTCTACGTCATGCTTCATGTCAGACATGGCGATCTATCCTTTTTGTTAGTTGGATTCTACTAAACACGTAAAAAGCCGAAGTATTACGGCTATTTACCCTGTTGAATTCGACGCAGGGAGCGTTCGCGGCGCGACTCTTCCTTCGTCAAATCCAGCAATGTTTCTTCGATGTAAGCTAAATGAGAATGTGACATTTCACGCGCCTTCTCAGGCTGGCCAGAAACGATCGCATCTACGATATTAGCTCGATGTATACTCACTTTCTCCACAACGTCTTTACGACGATGCAACAGCTTTAAATTTTCTAAGACGTTTTGTTCGAGTAACGGAGCCAAGCTACGAACAATGTGCAATAACACCACATTGTGTGCTGCCTCTGTTAAAGCAATAAGGAAAGCCATCACCGCTGCAGATTCGGCTTCAATATCACCCTTATCTTGCGCACCGTGAATTTTTTCTTGGCAGGCTTGAATACGAGCAAAGTCTTCATCAGTGCCACGCAATGCCGCGAAGTAAGCCGAAATCCCTTCCATCGCATGACGCGATTCCAACAAGTCTAGTTGGGTTTCAGAATGGGATGACAACAAATTAAGCAAAGGATCTGAAAAGCTTTTCCAGATATTTTCGCTAACAAACGTACCTCCACCTTGACGGCGAGTAAGCAAGCGTTTTGCTTCTAAACGTTGTATCGCTTCTCGGATTGAAGGACGAGACACATCGAACTGTTTCGCCAGTTCGCGCTCAGGCGGCAACTGCTGCCCAGGAGCCAGTGTTCCTTCCACAATCAACCTTTCTAACTCTTGTTCGATTACATCGGAGAGTTTTGGCTGACGAATCCTTTGATAAGCCATAGTTTGTTGTTCTTCTTTTTCTTCGCTGACAATTGGTAATACCAATTTTAAGTTGGGCAGAAATTAACATAATTAAAACGCCACTGTCCAGCGTAAAATTGACCTGCATCATAGAACGCAGTGTGAATTAACCACGATTTAACAAATGAAATTTAAAACAGCAACCAAATTGGTCTTACCATTTACAGCGCTAATACTTTTGGGGAGTATTCGTGCTAGAAAGTTTCAGGATAAAAATGAATTGTTTCAGAAAGATTAGCCTAAGTCGGTCAAAAATCGAACCAAGAGCACATTTGGGAGGGAAATTCTGTTCACAAGCTTTAATATCTAGGTGTTTGATAAGCTCGTCACACTCTCGATTTATTGACGCACACCCGCCAACCACTTTCTTTACATTGCAACAACAAAAATTCACAAGTGGTTATGCTAAGCGTTGATTAAGCAAGGCTCTGTAATTAGCAGAGCCATGAAGAATATGAGGAATTAGAAGCGTAATTTGCCTTTAAATTTTGCCCAGTCAAAGACTAAACCTGGGTCAGTTTTGCGTAAAGGTGCTATGTATTGATGGCCAGTAATACGTTCATTAGTAATCTGAGGAAAGCTTAGTACCAACGTTTCAGTTAGCTCAGTCAAGGCGTGATACTGCTGCTCTGTATAGGCAACAAAGTCACTTCCCTCTAATTCAATACCAATAGAGTAATCATTACACCTTTCACGACCGGCAAAGCTCGATTGGCCAGCATGCCAAGCCCGGTCAAGGAAAGAAACAAACTGCACCACTTCGCCATCACGGTGAATCAAGCAGTGAGAAGATACCCCCATTTGATGAATCACTTTGAAAAACGGGTGTTCCGCTGGATCGAGATTACCCGTAAAGAACTGCTCGATATAAGGCCCACCAAATTGCCCCGGTGGCAGGCTAATATTGTGGACCACCAGCAGAGAGATATCATCGACACTCAGTCGAGCGTCAAAATACGGAGAAGGAACATGCCGAGCGTTTTCGTACCATCCTTTGGAGCAGATCGTCATCTTGGTCTCTCTTTCTTTTTTGCTAGCACAGTAGATTGTGACCTTGCCCATAGAGCAGTCGCGCTAGCCTCTTTAATTTGAAGTTAAGCAAGAGTATCATTCCATTCCCACTCCCTTTCAAGATTAGATTTGCGATGAAAAACACACATAACAGCCACCAACGCCTTGACTACTTAAAAGAGCAACTGCCTCTCGAGATCACTCGTGCAGTCGCAGAAACAATCAAAGAAGATCTAGGCGGTACGTTAGATCCAGCGGCTGATATTACGGCAAGTCTAATCCCAGCTGACGCTATCAACAGCGCAACCATCATCACTCGTGAGCACGGCGTATTCTGTGGTAAAGCATGGGCTGATGAGGTATTTAAGCAGCTAGGCGGTGAAGTGACTATCGAGTGGAACGTAGAAGATGGCGATAAGGTTGAACCAAACCAAACGCTTTGTACCCTAACCGGTCCAGCGCGCGCACTATTAACTGGTGAGCGTAACGCAATGAACTTCATTCAAACGCTATCTGGTTGTGCGACAGCGACCGCTATCTATGCTGATAAAATCAAACACACTGAGTGCCGTCTGCTAGATACTCGTAAAACCATCCCTGGCCTGCGTAGTGCACTAAAATACGCTGTAGCTTGTGGTGGCGGTTTCAACCACCGTATCGGTGTTTTCGATGCCTACTTAATCAAAGAAAACCACATCATCGCATGTGGTGGTATTGAAAAAGCTATCTCAACAGCAAAAGAGCTAAACCCTGGTAAGCCAATTGAAGTTGAAACTGAGAGCCTGGAAGAGCTAGAGCAAGCGATCAACGCGGGCGCAGACATCATCATGCTAGACAACTTCACCACTGACATGATGCGTGAAGCTGTTAAGATCAATGCAGGCCGTGCTGCACTAGAAAACTCTGGTAACGTGACGTTAGACACCATCGCTGAGTTCGCTGAAACGGGTGTCGATTACATCTCGGTTGGCGCTTTAACCAAACACCTAAAAGCAATGGATCTATCAATGAGATTCAAAGCGTAATTTACTGAATAGTAAATAGTTTATATGAAGGCACTGTTAATGACAGTGCCTTTTTTATTGCCTTAATTATCAGTATTTCAAACCGTTATTTAAGTTGATCGCATAAATTTGCGCGCCATATGCAACAGCCACTCAATAAATTCAAAACCACTCGCGACCGCACCTGAACACCATTCCACTTCCCTATCTCGACTTCTATTCTCTCTACCATCTTGTGCTTGCACTGAAACAAACTAAAGAATGGAATGAAAAGAATGAATAACAAGAACAAAAGAACAAATCAGAAAGGTTTCACGCTGATTGAATTGATGATCGTAATTGCAATAATTGGCATTTTGTCTGCCTTTGCCATACCTGCTTACCAAAATTACACAATGAAAGCGCACGCTAGTGAAATGTTAAGCGCTTCTTCTGCTATGAAAATGTCGCTTGGTATATGCCTAGTAAATGGAGAGACTAATTGCGCATCAGGTAATGGTGGTGTGCCTGGGGCGCAAGACTTGGGAGCTTTTACCGTATCAGCAGTTGCTGGGGTTAGTGGAGCTGCAACAACAATTCAAGCTGTTGTAGATGCAGGGGAAACAAAAGGAAGACTAGTTGAGGGAGACACCATAACCATAACCCCTGACCTACAAAACGCCGGGGTAACATGGGCTATTACATGTACAAATGGAGGAACACAAGGTGCAGCGGTCACTGATTGGTGTCCTGTTAACTAATGCTAACCAACCTCCCTACAATTCTCCGTCAGGCTGATTTACTTAGCCTGACTCAAGAACAAGCCGTGGCGGAGCACGTGCAAGCTTCAGGTATTTCGACTCCTGAAGCTTTGCTTGTTCTTGATCTCTTCACAGGCGACTCCCTAGCAAACAATATACAAGCCATCTTTGGCTTGCCGTTAGTTCAATTGAGCAACACAGATTATGAAGCTTTGTGTGACCAATTAGGGCTTCGCGAGCTGATAACCAAATACCGTGCACTTCCGATCTCAGTCTCTAATTCGACGCTCACAGTGGCTTCAGCCGACCCTACCGACTTACAGGCTGAAGATGATTTTCGTTTTGCTACCGGCCTGCAGATAGAACTGGCAGTCGCCAATTACTCAGAACTGGAAGGCGCGATACGCAAGTTATACGGCCGTTCTATTTCAGGGCAAGAGTCCAAACGCAAAGAGATCACCCAAGATGAACTGGCTAACCTAGTTGAAGTGTCTGACGACGAGCTCGCGTCGATTGAGGACCTTAGCCAAGACGACTCTCCAGTTAGCCGATTTATCAATCAGATACTGGTCGATGCGGTACGTAAAGGCGCATCAGATATTCATTTTGAACCTTACGAAGAGCACTACCGTGTGCGCCTGCGTTGTGACGGTATATTGGTTGAAATCCAGCAACCCGCTTCTCACCTAAGCCGACGTTTATCCGCCCGTTTAAAAATTATCGCTAAATTAGATATTGCCGAGCGTCGCTTACCTCAAGACGGACGAATAAAACTTCGCCTGAATGATGAGTTAGCGATAGACATGCGCGTCTCCACATTGCCAACCTTGTGGGGCGAGAAGATCGTACTGCGGCTGCTTGATAGCAGCGCGGCGAATCTCGATATCGACAAGCTCGGGTACAGCGGCGATCAAAAAGCCCTCTACCTGAATGCACTCAAACGCCCGCAAGGAATGATCTTAATGACAGGCCCCACTGGCAGCGGAAAAACCGTCTCGCTTTATACCGGCCTTAGAGTATTGAACACCACAGAACGTAATATCTCCACCGCAGAGGATCCAGTAGAGATTAACCTGTGTGGCATCAATCAAGTGCAAGTGATGCCAAAGATTGGCTTCGGATTCGCTGAAGCCCTGCGCTCGTTTCTACGACAAGATCCAGATGTGGTGATGGTTGGTGAGATCCGTGATTTAGAAACCGCAGAAATAGCCATAAAAGCATCGCAAACCGGTCACTTGGTACTTTCAACTCTCCATACCAACTCTGCGGCAGAAACGGTGACCCGACTCGCTCATATGGGGATTGCGCCCTTTAATCTAGCCTCATCATTGAGCTTAATCATTGCCCAACGACTGGCAAGACGCTTGTGCAACCAATGCAAAACCGTTGACGACTCTCCAGACATCTTTCTGCGTCACTCAATCCCTAATAGCAAAACCATTTATAAGGCCAACCCACAAGGATGTAACGAGTGCAATCAAGGCTATTCAGGGCGTGTCGGTATTTACGAAGTGATGCCATTCACCGACAAACTCAAAAATAGCCTGATCAGCAAACCGAATGCGCTGGAGATTGAAGACCTTGCTCGCCGAGAAGGAATGCGCACACTGCAAGAGTCAGGGTTAGATAAATTGCTTGAAGGCACCACCAGCTATCAAGAACTGCAACGTGTTCTGTACCTATAGTCCATCGGAGCTTCAATGATCACTAAACCTAAGCAATCACAATTAAAAAGCTACCACTGGAAAGGCATCAACAGCTCTGGCAAAAAAGTGTCAGGGCAGACCTTAGCGCTTACTGAATTAGAGGTGCGTGAAAAGCTCAAAGATCAGCATATCCAGATAAAGAAAATCAAAAAGAAAAGTATTTCGGCACTGACGCGTTTAACCCATCGAGTTAAATCTAGAGACATCACCGTGTTGACCCGCGAGCTTGCTACCATGCTAGGAACTGGCGTCCCAATCGTGCAGGCGATTAAATTGGTCTCAGATAACCACCGCAAAGCTGAAATGAAATCTATCCTGTCACACATATGTAAAGGTGTCGAAGCTGGTACACCTATCTCCAAAGCGATGCGAACCGCGAGTCGCCACTTTGATGATCTTTATACCGATTTAGTCGCAACGGGTGAGCTCTCGGGTAACCTTGCGCAAGTATTTGAACGCCTAGCGACATATCGAGAGAAGAGTGAACAGCTCAAGTCTAAGGTCATCAAAGCGCTCATCTATCCTGCAATGGTGGTTACTGTCGCACTCACAGTCTCTTATTTAATGCTGACCATGGTGATTCCTGAGTTTGAGTCGATGTTTTCGGGCTTTGGTGCCGACCTCCCTTGGTTTACTCAGCAAGTACTTGAGCTTTCTCATTGGATGCAGGCATACAGCTTTTACACGTTTGTAGGTGCTGGGTTGGCTGCCTTAGTAATCTATCAACTCTGTCAGCGCTCCTACTCGATTCGATTATCTACCAGCCGCTTAGGATTAAGGTTTCCAATCCTAGGCGGAGTAATGGCCAAAGCCTCCATTGCCAAGTTCAGTCGAACACTATCAACCAGTTTCGGTTCTGGTATCCCCATTCTCATGAGCCTAAAAACCACGGCCAAAACCGCAGGCAACCTGCACTATGAATCGGCAATCATTGAAGTACATCGTGAAACCGCTGCGGGCATCCCTATGTATATTGCCATGCGTAATACCAATGCGTTTCCTGAAATGATGTTGCAGATGGTGATGATTGGCGAAGAGTCTGGAAACCTTGATGAAATGCTCAACAAAATCGCCTCGATTTACGAGTTTGAAGTAGACAACACCGTCGACAATTTAGGCAAAATATTAGAGCCGCTGATCATTGTGTTTTTAGGATCTGTAGTGGGTGGTCTTGTGGTTGCGATGTACTTACCGATCTTTAATCTTATGAGTGTGTTAGGATAGCCAAAAGCAACTAAACACCCATGAGTAGAAACCTCTACTCATCTTGATTAAGTGGTAAAGGACACTATGGAAGTATTTCACTACTATCCTTGGCTATTCCCGGTATTAGCATTCATTTTTAGTCTTCTGATTGGCAGCTTCCTTAACGTCGTCATACATCGTTTACCAATTATGATGGAACGCGAATGGCAACAAGAGTGCTCGGAGTATTTCTCCCAATATAAAATTCCGGCGCCAGAAGGTAAGTTCAACCTCAGTGTTCCTCGCTCTACTTGCCCTAAATGTAAAACTCAATTAAGAATCGTCGACAATATTCCAGTGTTAAGCTGGTTGTTCTTGAAGGGTAAGTGTCACAGCTGTGCTAATCCAATCAGCGCTCGCTACCCTTTGGTTGAACTGCTGACTGCGACACTTTGCACAGTTGTTGCCAGTCACTTTGGTTTCAGTTTTTACGCTATTGCACTGGTATTTTTCACCTTTGCGTTAATTACCGCGACTTTTATCGACCTCGACACCATGCTATTGCCTGATCAAATTACCTTGCCGTTAGTTTGGTCTGGTATCGCTTTAGCCCTATTTAATATCGGCCCAGTATCGCTTCAAGACTCAGTAGTCGGCGCTATGGCTGGCTACCTCGCGTTATGGTCCGTCTACTGGCTGTTCAAACTGCTGACAGGTAAAGAAGGCATGGGTTACGGTGACTTCAAGTTACTGGCTGCACTTGGCGCATGGCTGGGTTGGCAGCATCTACCGATGATCATCCTGCTGTCTTCGCTTGTTGGCCTGGTGTTTGGTTTGATTCAGCTGCGCTTGAAACAGCAAGGCATTGATAAAGCCTTCCCATTCGGCCCTTACCTTGCGATTGCTGGTTGGGTAAGCTTGATGTGGGGTAACGACATCATGGGTTGGTATTTCACTTCAGTATTAGGAATGTAACCATGGCAATCATTATCGGATTAAGTGGCGGTATAGCCAGTGGAAAAACGACTGTCGCTAACCTATTCAACGAACATTTTGGCATTGATATTGTCGACGCCGATATCGTGGCACGTGAAGTGGTTGCGTTAGGCAGTGATGGACTAAAACAGATTACTGCTCATTTTGGTGAAACCATCTTGCTTGAAGATGGCACACTCAATCGATCTAAACTGCGCGAGCTGATCTTCTCAGACCCAGAGCAAAAACAATGGCTCAATGATCTTCTTCATCCCATGATCCGTGACAAAATTGACAGTGACCTGTCTAAAGTCACCTCTCCCTATGGTTTATTAGTCGCACCTCTATTGGTTGAAAACCAGATGCAAGGCATGACGGATCGCGTATTAATTGTTGATGTGCCTACAGAAGTGCAAATTGAACGAACGATGAGCCGTGACAATGTTTCTAGGGAACAAGTTGCATCAATTTTGAAATCACAAGCTTCAAGAGAACAACGCTTAGCAGTTGCAGATGACGTGATTAAAAACCATACTAAAAACCAAGAACTTTTGCCGCAAATCACAGATTTACATAAAAAGTATCTGGCAATCAGTACAGTAGATGGGTCAGAATAGAACTATGTTGAATGAAGGCTTGCTCGATGATCACCCACAAATTTGAACATCCTCTAAATGAGAAAACACGCATCTACCTAAGAGTGGAATCACTCTTGAGGCAGTTACACCTGTCTTCTACATTTTCCGATGCTCAACAGTATCAACTCTTTTTCCGCTCTATCTTCGATCTGATTGAAATCTTCGAACAGATCCAACTCAAGAGCGAACTTGCAAAAGATCTTGAGAAGCAACGTGTCACCTACAAAAGCTGGTTAGACGTTGAAGGTGTCGATCAAGAGATGCTTACGTCACTGCTCAATGACATTGGCAACATCTATCGTGATTTAATGCACGCGGAGCGTTTTGGTCAATCTCTCAAAGAAGACCGCTTCCTAAGTGCCATTCGCCAGCGTTTTAATCTGCCTGGCGGTTCATGCTGCTTTGACCTACCAGCGCTGCATTATTGGTTACACCTCCCTCTTGATAAAAGAATGAGAGATGCCAAGGCGTGGATGGATAGCCTACAGCCTCTGTATGAAGCGCTAACGCTATGGTTAAAGCTAACCCGAGAGACTGGTCACTTTAAAGAGCAAATTGCTCGCGCTGGCTTCTTCCAAAGCGATGCTGAAGAAGCGAATATCCTTCGCCTATCCATTCCGATGCAATACGGTGCCTACCCTATGATCTCAGGGCACAAAAACCGCTTTGCTGTTAAATTCATGAGTTTTGAAACAGGACAAGCCTGTACTCAAGATATCGAATTTGAGCTGGCTATCTGCACCTAATTAATTTCCTTTAGCGTTTGGCTTGAGTGAACACTTGAGCCTAAACTTTTTGTTATTTCACCCTCTAATTAAGAATCACTATGTCGAACAAAATCACCATCGTTAAATGCCCTCAATGTAATACTGACGTTGAATGGGGTGAACAGAGCCCACACCGTCCGTTTTGCAGTAAGCAATGTCAGATGATTGATTTCGGTGAATGGGCAGACGAAGAGAACAGCATCGCTGGCGCACCAGACATGTCCGATAGCGATGGTTGGTCAGAAGACCAGTACTAAGATTCGAGATTCGAGATTCGAGATTCGAGATTCGAGATTCGAGATTCGAGATTCGAGAAGAATTATTAAGGGTTGGCGTTTTGCGTCAATCCTTTTTTATTGCCGACAGTTTGGTGTTTGCCAAAAGAGATTCCCTACTCCTTCCTTCGTCAGTCTAGGGAATGACGGTAACTTTAGTGTTCGGTTTACTCTGTCACCTCCTTAACTAAGGAACAGGCTAGCCCGGAGCTAATGTCTCTGAGCTAGATACATAGCATCACAAACCAAATGCAGACTACTGTACTTCCTCACGGACAGGATTGATGCCCCAGTCCTCTCATAGCGAGCCCTTTGGTTTTATGTACTAATTCGTACATAAAACCTCCCGTCATCCCCAAGAGTGAGGGACGTATATGGACTCCCCTAGTATTGCAAGGAAACGAGTAAAGGTATGCAA
>NZ_JAEFCE010000083.1:0-16581 GCF_016406055.1 Vibrio sp. IB15 | reverse complement strand
CCTGCGACCCCATCATTATGAGTGATGTGCTCTAACCAACTGAGCTAAGTAGCCATTTCCAAATTGTTGCTCATTTTGAAACGTTGCCGCTTCGCTGTGAACGGGGCGCATTATGCGTAGTTGAGTGAAACCCGTCAACTTTTTTTTTGAATAAATCACGAATAAACATCTGTTCGGTTTCTTTTTAGTCAAAGAGGCGTATTTGTCGGCAAAAAACAGGTCAAAAAGGCGATATATATAGGAAGTTAACTTTCTGACGCCGAACTCTTGCGAAAGAGTAAAAACAAAAAGGCCAGTGAAATTCACTGGCCTTTTCTCCGATATTTAATCAGCAATTATACGTTGAAGCGGAAGTGAACAACGTCACCATCTTTTACGATGTATTCTTTGCCTTCTAGACGCCATTTACCTGCGTCTTTTGCGCCGCTCTCACCGTTAAATTCGATGAAGTGATCAAAACCAACAACTTCAGCTCGGATGAAGCCTTTTTCGAAGTCAGTGTGGATCTTACCAGCAGCTTGTGGAGCTGTTGCGCCTACAGGAATTGTCCAAGCGCGAACTTCTTTAACACCCGCTGTGAAGTAAGTTTGAAGAGTAAGTAGTTCGTAACCAGAGCGGATCACTCGGTTTAGACCTGGTTCTTCGATACCCATGTCCGCTAGGAACTCTTCACGATCTTCGTCGTCAAGCTCAGAAAGCTCAGATTCGATAGCAGCACATACAGCAACAACAACGTTGTTCTCTTTTTCTGCGTATTCACGAACAGCATCTAGGTAAGGGTTGTTTTCAAAACCATCTTCAGCAACGTTTGCGATGTACATTGTTGGCTTAAGTGTTAGGAAGTTTAGGTAGCCGATTGCTGCCGCTTCTTCTTTCGCTAGTTCAACAGTACGCGCCATACCACCTTCAGTAAGAACTGGTAGTAGTTTTTCTAGTACAGTTATTTCGAATTTAGCGTCTTTGTCGCCGCCTTTTGCTTTCTTAGCGTTGCGTTGAATTGCACGCTCACAGCTGTCTAAGTCAGCCAGTGCAAGTTCAAGGTTGATCACTTCGATATCTTCGATTGGAGATACTTTGCCAGAAACGTGAACGATGTTTTCGTTTTCAAAGCAGCGTACAACGTGACCGATCGCGTCAGTTTCACGGATGTTCGCTAGGAATTTGTTACCAAGACCTTCACCTTTAGATGCACCAGCAACTAGGCCAGCGATATCAACGAATTCCATCGTTGTTGGAAGGATCTTTTGTGGATTAACAATTTTTGCTAATGCATCTAAGCGTAGATCTGGAACCGGAACGATACCTGTGTTTGGTTCGATCGTACAAAATGGAAAGTTTGCTGCTTCGATGCCTGCTTTAGTCAGTGCGTTAAACAGAGTTGACTTACCAACGTTTGGTAGACCAACGATGCCACATTTAAAACCCATGATATAAACCTTATTCTGCTTTGAACGTATGTAAGCGATTTTGTGCTTTTGGTAGGCCATCTTTTAATAAGATGTCTAGGCTGCGAACCGATTCGTCAACGACGGCCTCGATACACTCTTGCTCTTTTTGCGGAGCTTTGCCTAATACATAACCTGCAACTTTATCTTTGTGTCCAGGATGGCCGATGCCTAATCTCAGACGATAGAATTCTTTATTGTTACCCTGCTTGCTGATGATGTCTTTTAGACCGTTGTGTCCACCATGACCACCACCTTTTTTGAACTTTCCAATGCCAGGAGGAAGGTCTAACTCATCATGAGCAACCATGATCTCTTCTGGTTTAATTTGGTAGAACTTTGCCAAAGCTGCAACTGCTTTGCCTGACAAGTTCATAAAAGTCGTTGGGATCAGCAAACGAAGATCTTCACCATGAACCATGATACGACCCGTTAGGCCAAAGAACTTTGGTTCGTTCTTCAGTGTTACGTTGTGTACACGTGCTAATTCTTCAACTACCCAAGCACCCGCATTGTGGCGAGTTTTGGCGTATTCTGGACCTGGATTAGCCAGTCCAACGAGAAGTTTTATTTGTTGGCTCAAGGTATGGATCTCTCTTGGGATTTCAAAAAGCGCCGTATGATATCACAGTTTATGAAAAAGGTGCGAGCTAGCTGATGGCACCATGATTATTCCGAGCTGTGATAAACAACAGTCACCAGATATAAAAAAAGCACTTCATCAAATGAAGTGCTTAATGTCTTTCTCTAACGAGTTTCTAAAACAAAGCTAAATAGCCTTGATTAGTTGAACATCGCTGAGATTGATTCTTCGTTGCTGATACGACGAATCGCTTCAGCAAGCATGCGAGAAAGGCTAAGTGTTGTTACTTTACCTGTCGCAGCCATCTCTGGAGATAGAGAGATAGAATCCGTTACGATAACTTGGTCTAGAACAGAGTTCTTGATGTTGTTTGCAGCAGTACCAGAGAAAACAGCGTGAGTTGCGTAAGCGAATACACGCTTAGCACCGCGCTCTTTAAGCGCTTCAGCTGCTTTACATAGTGTGCCACCTGTATCGATCATGTCATCAACGATAACACAGTCGCGGCCTTCAACATCACCGATTAGGTTCATTACTTCAGAAACGTTAGCACGTGGACGACGCTTATCAACGATAGCGATATCAACGTCACCTAGCGCTTTAGCCGTTGCACGAGCACGTACAACACCACCAAGGTCTGGAGAAACCACTACTGGGTTTTCTAGGCCACGGTTAGCCATGTCTTCTAGAAGAACTGGAGTACCGAAGATGTTATCAACTGGTACATCGAAGAAGCCTTGGATTTGCTCTGCGTGTAGGTCGATAGTAAGAACGCGGTCTACGCCAACGTTAGAAAGGAAATCTGCAACAACTTTTGCAGTAATTGGCACACGTGCAGAACGTACACGACGATCTTGACGGGCATAACCGAAGTAAGGGATTACAGCAGTAATACGGCCAGCAGAAGCACGGCGCATTGCGTCAATCATTACCACCAATTCCATTAGGTTGTCATTGGTTGGTGCACAAGTTGATTGAATCAGGAATACATCGCTACCACGAACGTTTTCATTGATTTGAACAGCGACTTCGCCATCAGAAAAACGGTCTACAGTAGCATCGCCAAGAGAGATGTATAGACGATCAGCAATACGTTGGGCTAGTTCAGGTGTTGCGTTACCAGCAAATAGCTTCATATCAGGCACGGTGGAAACCTCGGGTTGCGTCCAGTTTTAAATAGATTGTGGGTGGGCTGAGTGGTATTCAGCCAACGTTTCTTTTAAAGGAGAAGTGTTTCGTCCTTTCGCTACAAATGCGGAAACGGCGTCAGGCAGTTTTTCTAGCACCAATTCGGCTTCTTTTTTGCTGCTAAATTCAGCAAAAATGCACGAACCTGTGCCAGTCAATCTCGACGGCGCGTATTGTAGCAGCCATGAAAGTTGCTTATCAACCTCTGGGTACAGCATTCGAACAATTTTTTCGCAATCGTTTACGTATTCTTGCTCTAGAAGCGTTGATAGCGCTCGCTTTGGCGTATTTCTGGTTAATTCGGGATGTGTGAATATGTCCACAGTTGCTATGCTCACTTGAGGCTTGACTACGAGATACCATTTTTCATCCGGATTAGCAGGTAGCAGCTGCTCACCAACGCCTTCAGCAAACGCGGCATGGCCTCGCACAAACACTGGTACATCAGCGCCAAGGTTCAGACCGATCTCTGCAAGTCGATCATCAGAAAGATTCAGTTGCCACAAGTAATTAAGCGCCACTAACACAGTTGCAGCATTTGAAGAGCCTCCGCCAATGCCACCACCCATTGGTAGCACTTTCTTTAGCTCAATATCGGCACCGAAAGAGGTTGAGGTGTACTGTTGAAGTGCAGTAGCGGCTTTCCAAATTAGGTTGTCTTCAAGCGCTACACCAGGTATTTCTGGCGTGATGGTTATCGAGCTCGTTTCTGAGTTTGCGGTAACCGTCAGTTCATCACCAAAGTCAACGAACTGAAAGAGTGTTTGAAGCTCGTGGTAACCATTATCACGTCGGCCAGTGATATAAAGAAATAGATTCAGCTTTGCTGGAGAAGGCCAGTGTGTTGGTGTTGTAATCATTTTTTCAGTGTCCACTTCGAAACTACGATGTTGATTTTGTTTTGGTCTTGCTTGAAAGAGAGTCGAGTAGGGAGCGGAATCGTCTCCACATTTACTTTGTCTTGACCAGATTGCAGCGTACTCGGCATCTCTGTATTGCGATAGTTAGCAAAACTCAGAGTCCATAGTTGGTTGCTGACTTGCTTGGTTAGTGACTCAAGGGTGTTCGTTGTATTTAGCTGATAGCTATCCGCTTGGTCTGGAATGCCAAGGAACCATTGTGGCAGATGATCAACAGGGATCTTCAAGCCTGTAAGCTGCTCAACCAAAATAGAGGCGCTCGCGTGGGTAAATACTTGGTCATCATAAGTGACGACTTTGGCGCCAGATGGATCAATGGTCAGGTTTAATGCGGTTTGACCAAGGAAAGTGGTGAGTCTTAATTGGCTTTGATTTGGAGAGTGCTTCCAAATGAAATTGAGGCTTTGGCGCTGCTCGGGAGAGATGTAGGCAAGCTTACCTGAAGCTTGATAGTTTTCTATATGTAATAGGCGGCTTTGGTGTGTTTGCCATTCAACACTCGTCGGTTGTTCCGGGATAGACGAGCAACCCACCATGATTATGGTAATAAAAATAAGAGACGCGATTTTACGAAGCTTGCCCATATTTGCTCACAACTTGTTCAAATTCATCTAAAAAACGCTTCAACTATAGCATTGAATTCAAGAACTCAGGAAAACAAATCCCGCTTGCTCTTTAAATAGAGCCATGCATCAAGTAAAATTCGCCCCTTGTTTCCATTCCCTGATCGAGAACTTCTGATACATGTCTTTGCTTGCCGTAGGTATCAATCACAATACAGCGTCGGTTGAATTGCGAGAAAAAGTCGCTTTTGGTCCAGATAAATTGTCTGAGGCACTTAAGCAACTTAACGCAAATGCACACGTAAATGGAAGTGTCATACTTTCTACCTGTAACCGAACTGAAGTGTATTGTGACGTTAAAAGCGGAGCAAAAAACAAGCTTATCGATTGGTTGTCGGTTTTCCACCAAGTGAGCCCGGAAGAGCTAAAGCCAAGTCTTTATATCCATGAAGAGCAGGCTGCCATTAAACATTTAATGCGCGTTGCTTGTGGTTTGGACTCTTTGGTTTTGGGTGAGCCGCAAATCTTAGGTCAGGTTAAGCAAGCTTATACAGACTCTCGTGGTAGTAAGTCTGTCGATGCTTCAATGGAAAAGCTGTTCCAGAAATCATTTTCTGTGGCGAAGCGCGTTCGAACGGAAACAGAAATCGGCGGAAGTGCGGTGTCTGTGGCTTACGCAGCTTGTACTTTAGCCAAGCATATTTTTGAGTCGATTGCTGATTCAACCGTGTTGTTGGTTGGTGCTGGGGAAACGATTGAACTTGTGGCTAAGCACCTTTCAGCAAATGGCTGTACTAAAATGATTGTGGCTAACCGAACTCGTGAGCGTGCTTTAGGGTTAGCCGAAGAGTTTGGTGCTGAAGTGATCAGCTTAAATGAAATTCCGGATCACCTGCACAGAGCAGATATCGTGATCAGTTCAACCGCAAGCCCGCTGCCAATTATTGGTAAAGGTATGGTTGAGACCGCTCTAAAAACAAGAAAACATCAACCTATGTTATTGGTTGATATTGCAGTGCCTCGTGATGTGGAATCACAGGTTGGCGAACTGAACGATGCTTACTTGTATTCGGTTGATGATTTGCAGTCGATTGTTGATGGCAACATCGAGCAACGTAAAGTGGAAGCAATCCAAGCTGAAGCGATCGTCAGTGAAGAAAGTGCCGCGTTCATGAGTTGGATGCGATCACTACAAGCGGTCGACAGTATTCGTGAGTACCGAAAGTCAGCGAATGAAATCCGCGAAGAATTATTGAGTAAAAGTTTACAATCACTTGCCGCTGGCGGTGACCCTGAGAAAGTTTTACTTGAGCTTAGCAATAAGCTTACAAACAAATTGATCCATGCTCCAACCCGCGCACTACAAAGTGCTGCTGAGCAAGGAGAACCTGCGAAATTAACGGTCATTAGACAGAGTTTGGGCCTAGAAGACCCTCAATAATATTAGACCTCCAACAAGATAAGACATTATGAAAGCCTCGATTCTAGTAAAGCTTGAAACACTTGTTGAACGCTACGAAGAAGTTCAACACCTGCTTGGCGATCCAGATGTGATCGGTGATCAAAACAAATTCCGTGCACTATCTAAAGAGTACTCTCAGTTAGAAGAAGTGACTAAGTGCTTCCAAGCTTACCAGCAAGCTCAAGACGATCTAGAAGCTGCCGAAGATATGGCGCAGGAAGACGACGAAGAGATGCGCGAAATGGCGCAGGAAGAAATTAAAGAAGCGAAAGAAGCGATTGAGCGTCTAACTGATGAACTTCAGATTCTTCTTCTACCTAAAGATCCAAACGATGAGCGTAACTGTTTCCTAGAGATCCGTGCCGGTGCCGGTGGTGATGAAGCGGGTATCTTCGCGGGTAACCTTTTCCGTATGTACTCTAAGTTTGCAGAGAAGAAAGGCTGGCGCGTTGAAGTAATGAGCAGCAATGACTCAGAGCAAGGCGGCTACAAAGAGATGATCGCTAAAGTAAGCGGTGAAGGTGTTTACGGAGTAATGAAGTTTGAATCAGGCGGTCACCGTGTTCAACGTGTACCAGAGACTGAATCTCAAGGCCGTGTTCATACTTCTGCATGTACTGTTGCTGTTATGCCAGAAATCCCAGAAGCGGATCTTCCAGAAATTAAGGCTGCAGACCTGAAAATCGATACCTTCCGTGCATCTGGCGCGGGTGGTCAGCACGTTAACACCACGGATTCAGCTATCCGTATTACTCACTTGCCAACAGGTACAGTAGTAGAGTGTCAGGACGAGCGTTCTCAACATAAAAACAAAGCGAAGGCGATGGCTGTTCTTGCTGCGCGTATTGTACAAGCTGAAGAAGAGCGTCGTGCTGCTGAAGTATCTGACACGCGTCGTAACCTACTAGGCTCGGGTGACCGTAGTGACCGTATCCGTACTTACAACTACCCGCAAGGTCGTGTTTCTGATCACCGTATCAACCTAACACTTTACCGTCTGAACGAAGTGTTAGAAGGTGACATGCAAAGTCTGATTGATCCGGTTCTACAAGAGCACCAAGCAGACCAACTTGCTGCGCTAGCTGAGAACAACTAAACCCTATGCAATCTGCCTATACGGTTGAAAGTGCATTAAAAGCAGCAATCGTAGCGCTTCAAGAGGGTGACAATACGTCACCCTCAATTGATGCTGCGGTACTGCTTTGTCACGCTTTAGATAAACCAAGATCTTACCTGTTAACTTGGCCTGAGAAGCACCTTACCTCAGAACAAGAATCTGAATTTCAAGCCCTTTTAAAACGTCGCTTAACCGGTGAGCCTGTGGCTTACATTGTCGGTGAACGTGAGTTTTGGTCGCTGCCGTTAAAAGTTTCGCCATCTACTTTAATTCCTCGCCCGGATACTGAGCGTTTGGTTGAAGTTGCGTTGGATAAAACTTATGGCAAACAAGGTGCTATTCTGGATTTAGGGACAGGTACTGGTGCTATTGCATTGGCGCTGGCGTCTGAGATGCCAAATCGGCCAGTGATAGGCATTGATCTTCGTCCTGAAGCTCAAGCGCTTGCAACAGAGAATGCGAAACGCTTAAACATCACCAATGCTACGTTCTTGCATGGCAGTTGGTTTGATCCGCTTAGCGGTCTGGCTTCTGATGGCGATGAGGTTAAGTTCTCCCTGATTGCCTCTAACCCACCTTACATAGAGAAAGATGATCCTCATCTATCTCAGGGCGATGTGCGTTTTGAGCCGATTACTGCGCTTGTTGCTGAAGAGAAAGGGCTTGCTGATATTCGCTACATTTCTGAAAACGCACGTGGCTTTTTGGAAAATGAGGGGTGGTTGGCGTTTGAACACGGTTACGATCAAGGCTTGGCTGTACGCGAGATAATGCAAGCACTAGGTTATCTCGATGTGGTTACAGAGAAAGATTACGGCGGTAATGACCGAGTGACATTAGGTCGTTATTGCTCATAGTTCGTTGTCGTTTTTTTAGGGGGCTCAGTAGTTGCTAGCCACTCATGTAGCCCTAGAGGGCGAACTTACGAAATTGATACCTTTAACGCGAAATTACATTTGACTCGGTAATGCATTTAACGCAGAAATACGGAGCAACAACGGGGCCAATGTCGCTCGTGTTAACGAAAGCACATATAAAAATATAAAGGAATACCATGTACGAAGGTTTAAAACATTTTCACCTACTAACGATTGCGATAAGCGTGTCACTTCTTTCAATTCGTTTCGTTCTTATGATGGCGAACTCACCAAAGCTTAAGCACCCTTTCTTGCAGCGTTTCCCTCATATCAACGACTCGTTGCTGTTGCTATCGGGTATTGGTTTGATTTTTATCACTGGCTTTATTCCATTTACTCCAGCTGCGCCATGGCTAACAGAAAAGCTAACTTGTGTGATGGCTTACATCGCATTGGGTTTCTTTGCGCTTAAGTTGGGTAAAAACAAGTTATTGAGAGTATTCTCGTTCTTCGGTGCGCTTGGCTGGTTAGCGATGGCTGGCAAAATTGCGATGACGAAGACACCAACATTTTTCGGTTAATGATCTCCTTATTTCGGTTAACTACCTATGTACGAATTTTTTGACGAAGACTTTGACCAGCTAGAATTAGCTGAAGGTGCATTGATCTTAAATAAAGCGATTAACCCAGAGACTCAAGATAGTTGGGCTGAGCAAGAACTGGCGAGATTGTTTAAAGAAGCTGAGTTTGCTTTGGTTCATGAAACCGACGAGCAACAGAAGTTTGAGTCCTTTATTCGACTATTCTTCTATGAATGGGGCTTTGCCGGTGATAAAGACGCTTACTTCTCTTCAGAGAACGCTTTCATCGATAAAGTGCTAGAGCGTAAGAAAGGCATTCCAGTCAGTCTTGGTGCGATCTTTCTTTTTCTAGGTCGCAAGTTAGGCTTTCCTGTAGAGGGGGTCTCTTTCCCGACTCAGTTTCTTCTCAAAGTGACTTGGTACGGCCAAGCAGCAGTGTATATCAATCCTTACAATGGAGAGTACGTTGGTGAACAGACTCTGCGAGCGTGGTTGATTGGTCATGATGGACCATTGGCTAAGCTTAAATCAGAGCATTTAGAAGTGGCTGACCATCCAACAATCATTGGTAAGTGGTTAGCGTTGCTAAAGAGTGCACTACTGAGAGAAGAGCGCTATACGCTAGCATTGAAATGTACCGACCTTGCATTAACGTTTGTACCTGACGACCCTTATGAAATCCGCGACCGTGGCTTTATCTATCAGCAGTTGGATTGTCACCAAGTGGCAGCGACGGATTACCAATATTTTATCGACCAATGCCCAGATGACCCTGCATCTGAGTTACTGAAATCTCAAGTGAACGTCATGAACGAAAAGACAGTGGTTGTTCACTAATTACTAACTATTCAGAGAGAATATAATGGAACAGAAAACAGTTCATATTGGCGATATGCCAATTGCTAACGACAAGCCATTCACGCTATTTGCAGGCATGAACGTTCTTGAATCTCGCGATCTAGCAATGCAGATCTGTGAGCACTACGTGAAAGTAACTGAAAAGCTGGGTATCCCTTATGTATTTAAGGCGTCTTTTGACAAGGCAAACCGTAGCTCAGTTCACTCATATCGTGGCCCTGGTATGGAAGAAGGTCTAAAGATCTTCCAAGAATTGAAAGACACATTCGGCGTGAAGATCATCACTGATGTTCACACTGAAGCACAAGCTCAGCCGGTTGCTGATGTGGTTGATGTTATTCAACTTCCAGCATTCTTAGCTCGTCAAACGGACCTTGTTGAAGCGATGGCTAAGACTGGCGCAGTTATCAACGTGAAGAAGCCTCAGTTCATGAGCCCGAACCAAGTTGGTAACATCGTGGATAAATTCGCTGAATGTGGCAACGACAAGATTATCCTTTGCGAGCGTGGCTCTTGCATGGGTTATGATAACCTAGTTGTAGATATGCTTGGTTTTGGCGTAATGAAGAAATCTTCAAACGGTAGCCCGATAATCTTTGACGTAACGCATTCTCTGCAAATGCGTGATCCTTCAGGTGCTGCATCTGGCGGTCGTCGTGAGCAAACGGTTGAACTTGCAAAAGCGGGCTTAGCGACCGGTATTGCAGGTCTGTTCATTGAAGCTCACCCGAACCCAGATCAAGCGCGCTGTGATGGTCCATCGGCACTGCCTCTGGATAAGCTAGAACCGTTCTTGAAGCAGATGAAAGCACTTGATGACCTTATCAAAGGCTTTGACCACATCGATATTAAATAGTCGAACAGTATAGAATTCCAAGCCGGCGTAATTGCCGGCTTTTTTGTGTCTATCGCCAAGTGAGTGTCATCTGTTCAAGCTGAGTTTGAACGGCTTTATGGTGTTATAACGTTGCATTAGGGTACTGGTAAATCAAATAAATCGAACGAAGGTCACTTTGTAGCGCTTTCGAACTGAATAAATCACAAATAATCTAAAAAATGATGAAAACGTTTGCCTGTGATCACTTATTAGCTCAACTGCAACTTTGTCGCTTTGTTACACACTCGATAGGGGATTATGGTGATCTATCCTACATAAATATGAAATCACTCTGTTAGGTTTACCGTCTTAATTTAAACTACTTCAAGTTTTACCATTCTCTAACCATGTTTATTAACTAAACATGGGCTCTATGGGAGTGGAAGAAGCAGTGGATTCCCCTAAAAAGTTCAAAGGTATGACAATGAAGCAACGCCTTATTCTAAAGACAGCACTAAGTGCTGCAATTCTAGCGACTTTAGCTGGTTGTGCGTCTCAATCTGCTCATGATTGGAACCAAGACGAAACTTACAAGCTAACGATTCTTCACACTAACGACAACCATGGTCGTTTCTGGCAGAACAAATACGGCGAATACGGCATGTCTGCGCGTAAAACGCTGATTGATCAACTTCGTGCAGAAGTTGAAGCAGAAGGCGGTAGCGTGTTGCTTCTATCTGGTGGTGACATCAACACAGGTGTACCAGAGTCAGATCTTCAGGATGCAGAACCTGATTTCAAAGGTATGAACAAGATTGGTTACGATGCAATGGCACTTGGTAACCATGAGTTTGATAACTCACTAGACGTACTACAAAAGCAAATCGATTGGGCTAACTTCCCAATGCTATCTGCAAACATCTACGATAAAGCGACTGGCGAACGTAAGTTCCAAGCTTATGAGATGTTTGAAAAGCAAGGTATTAAAATCGCGGTTATTGGTTTAACAACTGAAGATACCCAAAAGATTGGTAACCCTGAGTTCATCGCAGGTATCGATTTCCGTGACCCTAAAGAAGAAGCGAAGAAACTGATCGCTGAACTTAAAGAAACAGAAAAACCAGATCTTATCTTTGCTGTGACTCACATGGGTCACTACGAAAATGGTCAGCGTGGCGTTAACGCACCAGGTGATGTTGCACTAGCGCGTTACCTAGACGAAGGTGACCTAGACATGATCGTTGGTGGTCACTCTCAAGAGCCTGTATGTATGGAAGGCCCTAACGTTGCGAAGAAAAACTTCAAGCCGGGTGATGAGTGTAAACCTGACCTTCAAAACGGTACTTACATCGTTCAAGCTCACGAATGGGGCAAATACGTAGGCCGTGCTGATTATGAATTCCGCAATGGCGAACTAGAAATGGTGAGCTACGACCTAATCCCAGTTAACCTGAAGAAAAAGGTTAAGATCGACGGTAAGAAGCAACGCGTACTTATCCAAGACGAGATTGCGCAAGATCCAGAACTACTAGAGTTCCTACGTCCATTCCAAGAGCAAGGCCAAGCACAGCTTGAAGTTAAGATTGCTGAAACAAATGGCAAGCTTGAAGGTGACCGTAACGTAGTTCGTTTCCAACAGACTAACCTAGGTCGTCTGATTGCAACTTCTCACATGGAGCGTGCAAAAGCAGATTTCGCAGTGATGAACTCTGGTGGTGTTCGTGATTCAATTGAAGCAGGTGAAGTAACATACAAAGATGTACTAACAGTACAACCTTTTGCAAACATCCTGACTTACACAGACATGACGGGTAAAGAAGTTCTGGATTACCTAAACGTAGTAGCGACCAAACCAATTGATTCAGGTGCTTACGCACAATTTGCTGGTATCTCTATGACAGTAGCGAATGGTGAAGTGTCTGACGTTGTTATTGGTGGTAAGCCACTTAACTTAGAAGAAACGTACCGCTTCACAGTGCCAAGCTTTAACGCTGCTGGTGGTGACGGCTACCCTAAACTGTCTGACCACCCTGGTTACGTAAACACTGGTTTTGTTGACGCTGAAGTACTGAAAGAGTACCTAGAAGCGAATAGCCCAGTTGACGTGAACAAGTACGCACCTTCTGGTCAAATTGTTTACAAGTAATTGGATCATTGAGCGCTAAATTCGATTGACTCTAGCGCCATGATAAATTTAACTAAAGCGACGCTCCGGCGTCGCTTTTTGTTTATCTATCGTTTGGATTTGTTATGACCCCTGCAATCAATCTTGCCAAGAAAAAGAAAATCGCTCATACGGTGCATCAGTATCACCATGATGCCAACAATACTAACTATGGGTTAGAAGCTGTTGAAGCACTTGGGCAGGATCCTAAACGTGTATTCAAAACGCTTCTATTCTGCCTAAATGGTGTGGCGAAAGACTTGGCTGTTGCGGTGATTCCTGTCGACCAGAAATTAAATTTGAAACTTGCGGCTAAAGCGGCAAAAGGTAAAAAAGCAGAGATGGCTAACCCAGATATTGCTCAGAAAACCACAGGTTATGTAGTGGGGGGGGTTAGCCCGCTTGGTCAGAAGAAAGCGCTGCCGACTTTTGTTCATTCCAGTGCGATGGATTTTGAAACGATCTGCGTAAGTGCAGGCAAGCGAGGGTTGGAAATTGAACTCGCCCCTAAAGATTTAGCTCAACTGACTCGAGCTCAGTTTACTGATTTGTGCTTGCAAGCTGATGGCTAGTCGTCACGAGGTATGATGTATGAAATAACAAATAAAAACGCCCACTTAGTCGTGGGCGTTTTTGTATACGGAGTTACTCTACTTTTTCAGACCTAGAGTACCACCAACACGTTTTGCTGCTGGTTTATTTGGTCGGTTTGACTCTTGGTGGCGATTAGTCGGCTTGCCACCTCGATTACGATCTGAACTCTTGTTGTCTGAGTTAGAGCGCTCAGAGCGAGAATTCGATTTCCAATTTTCTGTGTTGCCTTTACTTTGGCCTCTGTTTTCACCATTCGATGAATTACGACCACGCTTTGAATTCGGCGCATGACGGAATTCATCCGCGTTATTACCGCGGTAAGTACGAGTACGATTCTCTTTTTGATTACGTCGAGCAGTAGAAGCTTGGTTCTCTTCACGACTATCAAATAGCTTAGCGTCTGTCGCCTTGCGGATACGCTGACCCTTTGCGTTAATTTTAGATGCGTCTTCTGTACTTACAGAACCTTCACACATCGCTAGAATTTCTGCGATCTCTTCCTCGCTCAAGTAACGCCACTTGCCATTAGGGATACCGTCCAAAGAGATGTTCATGATACGAACACGACGTAGTTTGAAAACTTCATAGCCAAGTGCTTCACACATGCGACGAATCTGGCGGTTCAGACCTTGCGTTAATGTGATTCGGAATGAGAACTTAGTCTCTTTCTCTACTTTACATGGCAACGTTACCGTATCCAGAATCGGCACACCCGCTGCCATTTTCTGTAAGAATTCACCTGTGATTGGTTTATCGACACGAACCACATACTCTTTCTCGTGGTTGTTACCAGCACGAAGAATCTTGTTTACGATGTCACCGTCGTTTGTCAGGAAGATCAAACCATCAGATGGCTTATCCAAGCGGCCAATCGGGAAGATGCGCTTATGGTGACCGATGAAATCGACGATGTTTCCAGGAATATCACGTTCAGTGGTGCAGGTAATACCTGTCGGTTTATTTAAAGCGATGTAGATAGGTTTCTCTTTCGAGCGAACCGGTTTGTTGTCGATCTCAACATCATCACCTGGCATTACTTTGGTGCCCATTTCTGGGATCTTGCCGTTAATAGTAACTCGACCTGCATCAATCAGTTTGTCGGCTTCGCGGCGTGAGCAAAAACCAGTTTCACTGATGTATTTGTTAAGGCGTTTAGCTTGGGATTCTTGTGACATGATATTCTCTTAGCGTTTCACAACGGAAATATAGGGAAACAAAAAAGCAACTACAGAGCAGTTGCTTTACGTTTGACTTCGTTAACTGACAACAATTTTAGCACTTGGTTTGAGTCTAGGCACTAAATATCGATCTTGGGGTGAAAGCCCGCTCCAGAATTTCGATGATCAGCTAGTGCGCTTTTGATGACGCTCTCTATTTTCTAGTTTCTTCTCATTGCTTTTTCTAAGCATGACATAAACAGCACCGGTACCACCGTGAAATTGCTGTGCTGAGTGTACACATTGCACATCGTTGATCTGAGTCAGCCAGTTAGTCACGTAGCTTTTCATCATCGCTGGTGGATTTGAGCGTTCTCCTTTCCCATGAACGATAATGACAGTGCGAACATCCATTCTTAAGCATTGGCGTAAAAATGACAGCACTTCGTTGCGAGCGTCTTTCAGCGTCTTTCTATGGAGATCGAGTTTGGCCTGAATGGGGTACTTACCTAGGCGCAGTTTTTTGTATACGCCTTCCTGAACACCATCCTTCTTATAAGCAATAACGTCGTCTGGCTTAACCATCGGAGAGTAATCGAGTGATAGGTAATCTTTCTCATCATCAGAGAGCCACATAGCGGCTTCACGCTTAGCAAGCTGAGACTCTGTAACGCGATGTACTTTCTGGTGTTCTGCGGTGTCATGGTCGATACGTTTAACATCGCCCATCATTTGTTGGAATAGCTCTAAATCGTCATCATGAGACATAGTGTGCATCTCAAGTTGGTAAGAATAGAGTAAGTATACCTAAGTTGGGGTAGGGTTTAAAAATGAAAAAACCGGAGGAGACAAGAGAAGTCAGCTCCGGTGCAAAGCGTTTTCAAATTTACCTATAGTAATGAAGCTTTAGGTAAATGATTTAGGCTGAGCGACTCTAGTGAGGAGATTTGTCAGTCATAACTTTGTAGATGAAGAAGCCTCCATAAAACATCATGAGACCCAGAGCCCCGAAGATTACTATCATTGAAGATAGTCCCACCGCATTACCAAATAGGAGATCTAGCCAAAAGTCCATGTGTATACCTCAAAGTTATATGACATGGGTTAGTGTATTAAGTGACATTATCAATTTACTGCTCTGGATCAATCCTGTTGCATAAGTTAAATACTTGTTGGTAACTGTGTGTTTTTCGTCACATTGAGCTTGTTGTTGTATGTCTTTTGCTCGAACGATTCAAGATCGCAATAAATATGATAAAAAGCCCTTGCGGATAAACTCAGAATCCGTATTATACGCTCCATCGACAGGCAATGAGCCAGTTAGATATCTCGGTGAATAGCGCAGCTTGGTAGCGCATCTGGTTTGGGACCAGAGGGTCGGGGGTTCGAATCCCTCTTCACCGACCACATTAAAGAAAGCCGTAGCAGAGATGCTACGGCTTTTTTGCATTTGAATGTTCTGTTTCGGAACTAGTGGGTAGGGGGCTTGAATGCCAGTCCAATCGAATTCCTCTTCACCGACCACTTATAGAAAGCCTGCTCAATGAGCAGGCTTTCGTCGTTTAGGAGCGTAGAAAATAGGGTTAGAACCTAAGTGGGGTTCGTCTGATACTCGAAATAAGCTCTTTACCGACCATATTAAAGAAAGCCGTAGCACTCTTTGCAATAGGAGGGGCTACGGCTTTTTTTGTATTTGGGCTTTTTGCATTCTAGCTGCTTTGGCTGTTTATGGTTTAGAGCAGAGAGTTAGGTCTATTGAACGAACTCATTAGTAGCCACATTATTCTTCACCCAGATTAAAGCTTGTAAGCGATTCTTCACCTTAATCTTTTTGAATGTATTGTGAAGGTGCGCCTTAACGGTATTCTCACTTACATAAAGCGTGTCCGCAATTTGCGTGTTAGATGCACCATCACCGAGTAGTTTGATGATTTGCTGTTCGCGTTTAGTGAGCTTGAGGTAATAAGGGCTGGTTTTCGCGCACTGCCTCTCTCTATAGAAGCTAATGTATTGGTAAATGAGCTTCCTGCTCATCCACATTTCACCCTGTAAGATACAGGTAAATCCTGTCACTAGCTTATCAAGCGTGTCAGAGGCATAAAAAATACCAACGAGATACTGCCATTTGAGCATTTCAGAGTGAGGGAAGTCGCTGGGCGTATTGAGTAATACTTCATGAACATCACTCTCGATATCATCTCTAAGCTCTTGATATTTTTCGGGGCTTTGTTGCGTAAATCGATGGAACCAAATCAAGAAGCTACGATCTGATCAG
>NZ_JAEFCE010000082.1:0-16726 GCF_016406055.1 Vibrio sp. IB15 | reverse complement strand
AAACAATTGCTAACAAGGCCAGTCAGCAGCATAGCTGCGCCTCTGCTGGCGGCATCAAATGGCAATCATGGATATCGAAGCTATCAAACAAGTTCTGAGATCTTGGTTAGAGGAAGGCTACCTAGAAGGTGAACTATCAGTAGAGCCAGAATGGTATGTCTTGTGGCAGCCTGAAGAACTGGAAGAATTCAATCGCGACTATCAGATCGCCGAGTACGCTCCTGGCTTTTTAACATTCGGCGGCAATGGTGGCGGTGAGCTTTTGGTTGTGAATGATGCAGAAGAGGTGTTTTACATTCCAAGCATTGGTATAGCACCAGAATCGGCCATTAAGATTGCAAATAGCCTGCAAGAATTTAAAGGCTACATGCAGCAATGAACAAGCCCAAGCAGCATCGCGCACTCTGTGCGCTGTACCTCGCCACGCTCGGCCGCTGTTGGCGGCGTTATCCCTACTTTTCATAATACTTACCAGCCAAAATAGAGCAAAGTGCGTAACTCGCTTTTGTCCAAAGATTATTTTCAAATCTGAGCAGATGCTGTGTCTGATTTGGGATGTGATCGTTCGCTTGGCAAAGGTAAACGTTCTCCCTCTAGGACTTGTAATTGACACCTTGGCTGGCAGACACGTCCTCAAACAAGATGAACGCTCTAAAGGCGCGACGGTCACGTGTTGTTTCGGGTGAGGCTGATATAAGTTGTTCTACCGCTACGTTCCCCTTGGAAACCCTGAAAGGAAAACGCTTAAATTCTTTTGCTATATGCTTCACACTTGAGCAGTTTAATACATTGGAACAGCGTTATTGTGTCCTGAGAATATAGCCCTCGAGGTAACTACTGCGGTTTCTATAACGTGAAATAGGTGTCTTGTTTTCAGTTTCGTTTTGTCACAAGATTCAGGTGGTAGGGCTAATAGAGGTAGTGTACGTAGCTTACCAAGTCGTAGGTTCTTGATTTCGCTCTTCCAGAGTTAACATTAAAAGTCCACCAGCTATGCTGGTGGACTTTTATGTAATTTAATGCAGATAGGTTTGTTTTTCTGAAGATGATATTTGCCTTATAATCCAACTTGCATCATGGAGCTGAGCTCCTTGTCGACACTTAAGTAGTACTTCTATTGCTCGCTGGGATAAATGATCTACATAACTTTCAGTTAGGTGGCAATTTATATGGAAATCATGTTCCCATATTTTATCTTGTATTGAAGACTGGTAGCTTCTTACTTCATCGCTGGTTAAGTGATGGAATTCCTCAAAAGCTGCAATCTCTAAGCATATTCCTGCAGTTTGAATCTCTATAGGGGTGATGTTCATTTTCAACTCCATATTCTTTGAAACTTTCGTGGGGTCTTCCCACAGATGAGACCAGAGTCACAGCGAACTAGAGTTGTACAAATTACACTCTTTAGTCATACATATTGGTCTTTAGGAGCGCGTTTTTAATCTCCTATAGATTAAGATTAGTACATGGTTACTTCTTTGCAACTTATTATGACTTATAGGAGGTTATATTTTGCTTTTAAAAAGCGTAGTAAAGTGTCATTTGTCTAGGATTATGGGCGAAAAGCGGTTAAAGATTTCAATTGTTTCGAGGGATACTGGGATTAATCGAGGCACCATCACACGCTTGTATTACGATGAAGCGGAGAGGGTAGAGCTAGATGTCATTGGTAAGTTGTGTTTGTATCTGGATGTTCAAATTGACGAACTTTTTGAAGTTGAGCGTCTTGAATAGGCCATAGTTTCAATGAGTGATCTACGAAATGTCTCCAAACTTTGAGCGCTCAATTAATCGTTCATTTAGAACTGCCTCCCATAGCTCTAGTCCGTCTCTTTTCTCGTCCAGGTACTCATACCTATCATAGTGTTTGCCTGAGACATCACTGATAGCATGTCCCTGAATTCTATCACGGACTTCTTTACTGATTTTGAATTGACCGCCAAGCGTTTTAAATGTTCGTCTAAAGTCTCTCGCAATAAAGTTATCAATTTCTGTATTCCGTTTGTAGGACAGCAGTGCTTGAGCAAGAGTGTTGCTTGGCATTGGTTCAGTTGGCTTGGTCTTTTTATGGAACACAAATGGACTATTAAATTCGTTATCTTTGAGGCACTCCTTGAGGATCTCCACTGCGGTATGAGTGAGAGGTACTACATGTGCGTGGTTGGTTTTGAAAATTTCAGCGCGAATCGTGAGTGTTTTATCGCGGAAGTTAATATCGCTCCATTTAGTATTGGCGATCTCATAGGGGCGCTGGCCTCCTAAATAGAAACAAAGCTTGATAAAGCGTCGCGTTGATGTTGCTAACTTAAGGTCGTGATAACGATAACTCATGTCATGGATGAGTTGTACTAATTCATCAATGTTTAAGAAACGGTCTCCTGCCTTTTCGGCGTATGTTTGCTTAGGAATGGCTGAAATAGGGTTGTATTTCAACCCAAACTTCACTTTAGAGTTATTACTTGCTGGGTCATTATCGTTTTTAAGTCCAAACTCAAAGGCGGCATGTAAGTAAGAACGAAGCTTATTACTTTTTGGAGCGTAACCTTCTTGGATAGGGATACTGAGAGCTTGCATAAAATCACTTGGTTCGAAGCTTTTTGCTTTGCGTGTTTTATCAAGGTAAGGGTAGATGTTGCAGATGATTTTTTGTTTATCTTCTTCGTAATTTCTTTTTCCGCGCTTACATTTGTCTAATGTATAGAGGTCTATCAGCTGCTCAAACGAACCAGCCCTGAGTGACTCTTGTTCGAGATATTCTTGCTCTGCTTCTTTTTCCTGAAGGTATTCTAACGGGTCTATACCTTGAGACAGTAATTCGCTGTACGATTCAGCGATTTTCCTTGCCTTGGCCAGCGTAACTCCTGGTAAGCGGCCTATCGGAATCAAAATTGCTTTTGAACTTTGGAAGTAACGAAACTTAAAAGATTTTGAACCGGCAGGCGTTACTTGAACACCTAATCGTCCTTTTCCGCGCTCGCCTGTTTTATCCCAAGCGTAGAATGAACTTTTTTAGGCGTTAGGCTGTTAATTTGTGTAACAGTGAGCATAAGTTTTTCTCCAAGCTTCGTTGATTTAAAATAGCACTTGCCTAGATCCGTGGTCAAGTATATGGTCAAGTAACGAGTGATATCTTTGAAACTTGGTGAAACATAATAAAACTTATATTTATGTTTTTATGTTATAATTTCTTGATTTTCAATGTTTTATTGTTTTATTTTGATTCTTTGTGTTTCATGTTGATTTCGGCATCCCATCTCTTCTAAGGATGTGGTCGTAGGTTCGAATCCTACAGGGCGTGCCATTATTAAAAGAAACCCGATAGCTCTCTGAGTTGTCGGGTTTTTTGCATTTTAGGGTGAGTTAAACTTTCTGCTTTTGTTAAACCATCACGACCTCTGGAATATATCTAAGGCCCAACATAGTACATCCATCTTCTAAATAACTGTCCGTCACCACATCGAAACCGAATTTACCATAGTAGTCTTTCAGGTGTGCTTGCGCTGAAATGAAAATAGAGCTTTCCGGGTAAATTTTTCGAGTCGTATCGAAGCTTACTTGCATGAGTTGGTTACCTACCTGCTTACCTCTGTACTCTTTTGCGACGATGACACGACCGATACATACATCATCGGCATCCGCGTTGATCAATGGGAGCACATCACAAGGGTATCCAAGTTTGGGAGCCATAATACGACTGTAAGCCACGAGACGTTCGTTATCATAGCCCATGACGTGATAGGTCTCGGGATGGTTATCTTTACCATCCAAGTCGCTGTAGGGTGTTTTCATGTCTACGATAAAAATATCGACTCTTTCTCGTAAGAAATCATAGAGCTCATCAACCGATAGCTCTGCAAATTTTTTCACTCTCCACTCGATCATTACCTTTCTCCTTATTATTTGGGGCTAAAACATAGAGGCAATTTCAACCGAGTTCATTAACCTTTGTTAATTGATTATTATTTTAATTCCAAAAAGGCACAACTGTATCAACAATTGGGCCTTTATTTTGCTATCTTGACCTGACGGTTTTAAAATAGTCAGTTATTTAAAGAGATCGGAAAACCAATAACTGATAGGGTCTGCTGGGCATTCATATGGACCACACTCTAAAAAAGTTGAAATAACATTTATCAGCACTGTAATAATTGCAATAATGCATATGCCTTTTCCAAATGTGGTCATTTGATGTTCTTTTGTTTTACAATCATTATTCCAGAGCATAAGTAAGAGTGCTACTCCGGAAATTGTCATACCGAAAATAACAAAAGCCCAAGTATAATAATGCATGCCAAATATTGCGCTACCATAACCAGGTGTACCAGGGATAACATGTAATGATATTTGGCGAAGGGACGTAGCAGCACCAAATAGTGCACCAATTAAAATAATGCCATAATGTCGTTGCTCAGTACCGTAAACTACGTTCAACATAAAGCCAAACATTACCATTACAAAACCTAAACGTTGCAACAAGCAAAGTGGGCAAGGTAATTCATTCAAAGATACTTGTAAGATTGATCCCATGAGTAAAACGACGGTAATACCGAGAAGACCAAGTGTATTGAATATGGTTATTTTTTTATTATTCATTGAATTGCCCCTTATAATAAAATAGATAGGGTATCTGTTGCATGGTGGTTAAACCAATATAAACTTATAATTAATGATATGGTAAATATTACATAACCTAATTGCTTTTTACGTGTAAATATACTGATTACCGATATTAATAGTAATAAGAAAATAAAACTCATCATAAAACTATCCTTACATATTGTTTAATTGCGTTTTGCTAGTCTAATATTAAGAGGTGTGACTTCGATTAATTCGTCATCATTAATCCAAGTCATTGCTTGTTCTAAGCTCATTGCGAAAGTGGCTTTCATCGCATAGTTTTTATCTGCAGTGGTTCTCCAAACTCTGGCTAGTTGTTTGCCCTGTCTGCAATTAACATAAAGGTCTGATGGTGTTATGGCTGCACCGATTATTTGTCCTTTATATACCTGTTCACCGTGCGTAATCATCATTCTACCTCGATCCTGCAGGTGAGCTAACGCATGGTTTAATGCCTTACCTGTTCCATTTGAAACCATTACGCTTCCGATCCTCTGCCCAACGTTCTCGCTACTCTTATTGCCGAATCCGTCCTCTTCAAAATGAAATGATGCAGTACCCCCTGAGAGGTTATTCAGGCAATGTCTCAACCCAAGCATTCCTCTTAATGACCCTCTAAAAACTAAGTTACTTTGATCATCGCCTGCTGTTTCACTTGATATAAGAGTGGCTTCTCTGTTCGTTAACTCATAGATTATGTCACTGATATTTTTGTTATAGCAGGTGATAAAACACTTATTATATGGTTCGTGGTGATTTTTATTCATTTCATTATTTATTACTTTAGGTCTTGAAATACAAAATTCTGAGCCCTCTCTCCTCAGCTTTTCAATTAAAACACCAAGGTGTAATTCACCTCTTCCGGAAACGTCGATACACCCAGCATCATTGGATGGTTTTATTTTCAAAGCAACATCATGTGTTGCTTCAAGCCTTAACCTTTCTGTAAGAGCTTTTGACTGAAGTACTTTTCCTTCTTGTCCTGCGAATGGAGAGTCATTAACGCTAAATTGGATACACACCATTGGTTTATCGATTTGTAGTTGTCCTAGTTTTAATTTGTTATTTTTAGTCGTTATAATGTCTGAAATACATATGTTATCAATACCAGATATAGCAATAATATCTCCAACATCTCCTTCTGGGATTGCAACTCTATTAAGCCCATGAGAGCGAAAGACTTCTTTTACTGTCGCACTTCTTTCCGGTTTCCCCTGACTTGTAATAATAACTTTCTGACCTTTTGTAAATCCGCCTGCCAATACACGACCAATGCCAATTAGTCCGATATATGGTGAATAATCAAGTTGGTGGATTTGCATTAAAGGTTCTGAGCTTTCTAAAATTTTTGGAGCCTCAACATTATTTATTATTAGGTCTAATAAGGGGGCCATACCTTCTGTTTTTATCGGTTTAGATAAATATTTATAGGCATAGTTTAAGCGAGCGCTACAACATACAATAGGGAAGTCTAATTGTTCCAACGTTGCACCTAGTTGAATGAGTAGGTCATATAATTTATCCAAACACCTTGATACGTTAGACTCTCTGCGGTCAATTTTATTAATGGCAACTAAAATTTTTAGCCCTTTTTTGATTGCCTTTTCAGCCACGAAACGAGTTTGAGGCATCGGCCCTTCGACTGCATCAACAACAACTAATGCTGCGTCAGCCATATCGATGACTCGCTCGACTTCACCACTAAAGTCTGAATGCCCGGGTGTATCGATTATATTGATACGATGATCTTTCCAATCAACGGCAGTTACCTTTGATAAAATGGTAATGCCTCGTTCTTGTTCTTGGTCATTTGAATCGAGTAATAAGTGCTTACCTTCATCTTGTCGAGATAATGAATTTGTTTGACGTAAGAGCGTATCAACTATCGATGTTTTTCCATGGTCTACATGTGCAACAATGGCAATGTTTCTTATATTTTGATGTTTCATTGACAATTGTCCTGTTAGATGTAGTTAATCATTTACCCTGTCTATTATGGGTCTAATTATATGGCTAAAACTCCTGGTTTTTTATTGTAATTAAGACAAAAAATATCAATAAAGAGACATTTTAAGGTCGATGAAATTGAGTTGGAACTTTTTTATTTTCTTTGCATTGGTCGCTAAGATCTCAAGACGTCGTGGAACTTACTAATAGAAAGTTAAAATTGTTCCTTTTTTGGGGTTTACATCATTTAGTAATAAAGCCACTATGAATTCACGAAGAATAGACAAGTAAAGCTGTTCACCAGTGGGTTTAGGAATCAAACCTTCTGCTGATGGCTGATTTAGAGGAAGTAATGGCAGGAAACAGTATCGGACAACATTTCCGCGTGACCACGTTCGGAGAAAGTCACGGTATCGCACTAGGATGTATCGTAGATGGGTGCCCACCAGGATTAGAAATTACCGAAGCAGACCTTCAAAAAGATTTGGATCGTCGTCGCCCTGGTACTTCTCGTTATACAACGGCTCGCCGTGAAGCGGATGAAGTAAAGATTTTATCAGGTGTATTTGAAGGCCAAACTACGGGTACTTCTATTGGTCTATTGATTGAAAATACAGACCAACGCTCTAAAGACTATTCCGAAATTAAAGACAAATTCCGCCCAGGCCACGCTGATTACACGTACCATCAAAAGTACGGTGTGCGTGATTACCGTGGTGGTGGTCGTTCTTCAGCTCGTGAAACAGCAATGCGTGTTGCGGCTGGTGCGATTGCAAAGAAATACCTAAAGCAAGAATTTGGTGTTGAAATCCAAGCTTACCTTTCTCAAATGGGCGATATCTCAATTGATAAAGTTGATTGGAACGAGATTGAAAACAACGCTTTCTTCTGCCCAGATGCAGATAAAGTACCTGAGTTTGACCAACTGATTCGTGACCTACTAAAAGAAGGCAACTCGATCGGTGCGAAGATTCAAGTGGTCGCGACTAAAGTGCCTGTAGGCCTTGGTGAGCCGATCTTTGATCGCTTAGATGCTGATATCGCGCACGCGCTAATGAGCATTAATGCTGTGAAAGGTGTTGAGATTGGTGATGGCTTTGATGTGGTTAATCAACGCGGTAGCGAACACCGTGATCCATTAACGCCAGAAGGCTTCACTAGCAACCATGCTGGCGGTATTTTAGGTGGTATCTCTACTGGCCAAGATATTGTGGCAAGCATTGCGCTTAAGCCAACATCAAGCATTACGGTACCGGGTGACACTATCACTAAAGATGGTGAGGCGACGCAGCTAATCACTAAAGGTCGTCATGATCCATGTGTTGGTATTCGTGCGGTGCCAATTGCAGAAGCGATGCTAGCGATTGTTCTACTCGATCACCTATTGCGTCATCGTGGTCAGAACCATGGCGTAACGACGAAGACTCCTCAAATCTAACGTTTGAGTGAATGAAAAAAAGGGTTGCTTCCTATTGGAGCAACCCTTTTTGTTTTCTAGTGGTATTTGCTATTAATGCACAGAGCTTTCTGGATCAAGCTGGAACGAAGGCAAGCGCCACTTGAATCTCACCGCTGCCATACGCAGCAAGTAGCCGACCACAAGCGTTACAATTGTTGCAGTGACATCGTTAATACCAAACTCGAGTAAGCCTAGGTATAAGCCTGAAGCAATCAGTGCGATAGAGGCGTAAAGCTCTTCATGCAGCACCAGCGGTGTTTGACGACAGATAAGATCACGCAGCAAACCACCAAATACACCAGTAACCAGTGCTGATACCATACAGATCATTGGGTGAAGGCCCATGTTCATCGCCACTTTAGTGCCTATGATACTGAATACAATCAGACCTAGCGCATCTAAGCGAATGAACAAACCTTTAAGTTTAATAACCCACTTAGCTAGGCCTGTTGTGACAACGCCTGCCACACAAGTAATCGCAAGAAATTCAGGGTTCTCAACCCAACCTAACGGGTAGTGACCAAGCAAGATGTCTCGCACTGTACCACCGCCAATCGCCGTTGCGCTGGCAACCAACATTACACCAAACCAATCCATTTTTTGTTTACCAGCACTGAGAGCACCGGTCATGGCTTCTGCCGTGATGCCAATGATATACAAAACACTTAGTAGCATTGCTGTAGCTCTATTATTTAGGTCTATAAATTGGAGTCTTATAGGCCTTGGAGATATAAAAATGAAGCGCGAGTGTAGTAGTAAAACAGGTGATTGACGAATGAATATTTGTACCGTGAATGAGCATTTCAGATTAGCTAAACTAATCATTCACCTAAAAGTGGTGTAATCTGGATGCTGCAATCGATTGTCCACCTCTAGGACAACGATATTGCGAATGTCATTACCCTTAATAGGGCTTTACCGAGCGCGCAAAAAAACGCAAAATGCGCCTGTTCTTTTTACTTTAATTTGATTCTATGACGCACCAATATCCAGATATTATCAATATTTTCAACCAAACCTTTTTCGATAGCTTCAATACTAAACTCGAACTAGGTGAAGATGAGCCTATTTATCTACCAGCCGATGAGCAGGTTCCTCACCATCGTATCGTGTTTGCTTGCGGGTTTTATGCCTCTGCACTGCACGAGATCGCGCACTGGTGTGTAGCGGGTCCTGAGCGTCGTTTATTGGAAGATTTTGGTTATTGGTATGAGCCAGATGGTCGAACAGAAGCGGTTCAAGCTGAGTTTGAAAAGGTAGAAATCCGCCCGCAAGCGTATGAATGGATCATTGCAACCAGTGCAGGCTTTCCTTTTAATGTTAGCTGTGACAATCTACACGGCGATTTTGAGCCAGATCGTTTGGCCTTTATGAATAAAGTACACAACGAAGTCATGGGTATCCTAGAAGTTGGTCTTCCACCAAGAGTCAAAATGCTTTCTGAAGCGTTGCGCGACTTCTACGATGTAGAACCTCTGTGTGCTAGCCAGTTTATTGTGAAATAAGAGAATATTATGATTATCGAATTTGAAGAAAAACTACTTGAAGTAATTGATGCTCGCATTGAAAACGCATCAGATGACGAACTGTTTGCGGGTGGTTACTTACGTGGTCATATTTCTCTTTCAGTGGCTTCATGTGAAGAAGAAGGCATTGAAGATTTAGCAGAAGTAAAAGCGCGCATTGAGAAGAGCCTAGATGATGCTCGCTCTGAACTTACACCAGCAGATCGCACCATTGTGAATGACCTTTGGGTTGAGCTACAAAACCAAGCTTAATTCTTGGTGATATCTGCTCAGTCTCTTCCTTTCCATTTTGCTGAGCAGTGAATAGTTTGAGACTCATTCGAAATTTTTGAATGAGTCTGTTCAATCCTTGTGATGGTGCCATTTTCTGACTACGTTACTCTAATCCCACTTAACGAGATTACAGAAAGGGTTACATCATGAAAGTTATCGCATTCGGCGCAAGCACAAGCTCTACCTCTATCAACAAAACACTAGCAACTTACGCAGCTAGCTTGATTGAAGGTGCTGACGTAAAAGTTCTCAACATCACTGATTATAACGTTCCTATGTTCAGTGAAGACACTGAAAAAGAGATCGGTCAAGCAGAAGGCGCGCAAGCATTTTTGCGTGATCTAGCAGAAGCGGACGCATTTGTTATCTCTTTCGCAGAACACAACGGACATTACCCTGCAGCGTATAAAAACCTGTTTGATTGGGCGACACGCATTGAGCGTTCAGTCTTTGGCGAAAAGCCTGCGGTTTACCTAGCGACTTCTCCTGGCCCTGGTGGGGCACAAACAGTACTGGGCGCGGCGGCAAGCTCGGCACCTTACTTTGGCGGTAACGTAAAGGCATCAGTTTCTGTACCAAGCTTCTACGATAACTTCGACTTTGAATCTGGTTCTATCAGCAACGAAGAGATCGCACAGCAGATTAAAGAAGCCGTCGCTAAGCTTTAATTCTTATTAGTGCTTAAACCCAGTAAAGTCGTTTGAAAGTTTAAGTCATCAGATACAAAAAGCCCGAGAGACATAACGTCACTCGGGCTTTTTCATTACAAATACTCTGAATTTACGAACGAGTAGTCCGTCAGCTATTGATTGGCTTTCGCTTGTTTATCTGCGACCCATCCCGCTGTTAATGCCTTACCCTTACGTAGTCTGCGTACCCACATTCTGCTTGGGTGAATGGCTTCCAGTACATCAGCAGGAAGAGGAAGTGGATCGCCACAAATTTGTGATGCTAAAACCTCTGCAAGTAGGGGAGCAGAGCTTAACCCGCGAGAGCCTAAACCGATAAAGCAGAATAGGTTAGGGAAGCTAGTGACAGTTTCAACATCGTCAACCGAGTCACGCTGTGGGTTAAAGTTATGCAGATTTTGGTACTGCTCTTTAATGGCTTCAAAGTTACCAACGTTACCGACAAACGGAAGATGATCGCGGCTTACACTACGGATACCTTGGCGCGCTAGGTTGCCACTGGTATCGACTTCTTTTGTCCATGCTTGATCTGGCAATGACCCATGAAGGCGCTCGCCATTGTGCTGTTGAACTTCAGCATCAAACTCTTGGTCGATGTTGGTTTTGTCGTAGTTCGCGCCAATGCAATGGTGTCCATTGTTTGGGTTTTGTGGCGTAAGGTAGCCATCAAAGCACAACACGGTTTTGAGTTTGCTAAGATTTTCCGTGGTTGGAATGTGGCTCACTTGACCTTTAACCGGAGTAAGAGGTACAGGTTGAGTTTGCTCAAATTGAGTGAACTTATGCCCGTTCGCAACCACTACTTGGTCATGCTTAGTTTGAATCTGACCTTGTGGTGTCTCAATCGTTAGTAGCCATTGTTGTTCAGCTTCGAGCCACTCTAGTTGAGTCACTTGATGTTGATAGTGTGTACTTACTTTATTGACTTGTTCCAATTGACCAATCAGGCCTTGAGTAAGCTGAAGTGGGCTTAACCATCCACCTAGAGGAAAGTAGACGCTCTCTTTATCAACGGGTAAACCGATCTTTTCGTTTGCTTGCTCTGGCGATAAACGCTGAATCAAATCGGTGTGGAAATTACCTGCCAACATGCGATTGAGCTTCTTAGTGGAACCTTCATCCCACATCAAAATGTTCACACCACACCAGTTATGGTCGAATTCAATCGATGTTGCGGCTTGATTGATGAACTGACGCGCAAACAACAATCCAGGGCCGAATATACGCGAAACGTTTGAGGTCGCTTCACTCAATAGCGGGTAAATCGCACCTTGGTTATTACCAGAGGCGTTACCTGCAGCTTGCTGGTGTTCACAATAAAGCGTGATGTTCTTACCGCGGCGGCTCAGTGTTTTAGCCAACGCAGCACTGGCAACACCACCACCGATGATAGCGATGTCTTGTGAGTCGCTGTGCTCTGATAAGCCATACCAAGGTTTGATATTGGTATGAGCATGTTTTTCGCCAAGTCGGCCTGCAATCATTTCGCGCTTAGTACCAAAGCCTTTGACCTTCTTCATCTCAAAGCCAGCTTCAATTAACCCACGACGCACGAAACCGGCCGCGGTAAAAGTCGCACAGCTACAATCTTGCTTGGCCAGCTTTGCCATGCCATTGAATAGGTTTTGGTTCCACATCTCTGGGTTTTTGCTTGGGGCGAATCCATCTAGGAACCATGCATCCACCAAACCTATCTTTGGCGTAGGCACGCTTGGCATACAGTCTTTGATGTCGCCGAACCATAAATCCAATGTGATCGCGCCATCGCCCAATACAATGCGGTGACATTCAGGCAGGGCGATAGGGTAGTGTTCTTGGAGTTGCGTCGCATACTCGGCTAATTCTGGCCACGCTTGGTGTGCTTTGATGAGATCCTCTTTGTTTAAAGGATATTTCTCAAAACTGATGAAATGTAACTCTTTGGTAATAGCTTGAGGGTTATCTTTAAGGAAAGCATCGAACCACTGCCAAACCGCAAGAAAGTTGAGGCCTGTACCAAAGCCAGTTTCAGCGATCACAAAACGGCGCTGATCATGTTCAAGCCAACGCTCTGGAAGGTGGTTTTGCTTTAAAAAAACGTAACGAGTCTCTTCCAAACCATTTACGTTGGAGAAGTAAACATCGTCAAATTGGTCTGAAACTGGCGTGCCAGACTCATTCCATTCCAGCTCAGCATTAGTAATTGAAGTCATAAAATCTATCATTTTGTGATTTGAAGCGATATGTTGGTAGGGATTGTACGAATTTCTAGGAAAGCTGACCACTTTTGTTAGGCTTCTTAGTTATCATCTAGCTGAATTTAGAATTATAGGAATGTCACATGAAACGAGTCGTAATCACCGGTATGGGTATTGTTTCAAGTATCGGTAACAACGTCGAAGAAGTTTTAGCATCACTGAAAGAGGGTAAATCTGGTATTACCGCTTCAGAGCAGTTCAAGGAAAACGGCTTACGCTCTCAAGTTTGGGGTAACCTAAAAATGAACCCTGCTGACCATATTGACCGCAAAAAGATGCGCTTTATGGGTGATGCAGCGGCATTCGCTTATCTTTCAATGGAGCAAGCAATTGCAGACGCTGGCCTAACAGAAGAGCAAGTATCTAATGACCGCACAGGTATCGTTGCGGGTTCAGGTGGTGCTTCTTCTCTTAACCAAGTAAACGCAGTAGACATCATCCGTGAGAAAGGCGTTAAGCGTGTTGGTCCATACATGGTTCCACGTACAATGGCTTCAACGGTTTCTGCTTGTCTAGCAACTCCTTTCAAAATCCGTGGTGTGAACTACTCTATGAGTTCTGCATGTGCAACATCTGCACACTGTATTGGTCACGCAATGGAGCTTATCCAACTCGGTAAGCAAGACGTAGTATTCGCTGGTGGCGGTGAAGAGCTTGATTGGTCTCTGACTATGATGTTCGACGCAATGGGCGCACTTTCTACTAAGTACAACGATACTCCTGAGCTGGCTTCTCGTACTTACGATGCAGACCGTGATGGTTTCGTTATCTCTGGTGGCGGCGGCATGCTAGTAATCGAAGAGCTTGAGCACGCAGTTGCTCGTGGCGCGAAAATCTACGGTGAGATCGTAGGCTACGGCGCAACTTCAGATGGCTACGACATGGTTGCTCCTTCTGGTGAAGGCGCGGTTCGTTGTATGAAGATGGCAATGCAAAACGTTGATGGCGTTGACTACGTGAACACTCACGGTACTTCAACTCCAGTTGGTGACGTGAAAGAGCTAGGTGCTATCCAAGAAGTATTTGGTGGCAACAGCCCAGCAATCTCAGCAACTAAAGCGATGACAGGTCACGCTCTAGGTGCAGCTGGCGTACACGAAGCGATTTACTCAACGCTAATGCTAGACAACGGCTTCATCGCTCCAAGCATTAACGTTTCTAACCTAGACGAAGCAGCTGCTGGCCTAGACATCGTAACTGAAGCTCGTGAGCAAGAGCTAACAACAGTTATGTCTAACAGCTTTGGTTTCGGCGGTACAAACGCAACGCTAGTAATCAAAAAATACCAAGCTTAATTAGGCTTGAGTTAGATAGATAAAGGTTAATTGTTAACGGGTGACGCGAGTGCCGTTTCAATACGCACAGGTAACCCATTAACCATGACCCACAGAACAAAGCTTTCTAAACATAGGTTTAGAAACGGAAAGGTTTCCAGAGCTTGATCAGTAGTGGCTTTGGTCAGTACTGGTCGAACAGACGCAGACTCTGTCTCCTGGAGAGCGAGATAGGATCCTTTTGTTCTGGATGTTTGCCCGATTGTTAATTCAATCGGGCATTTTTCGTTTTAGGCTTGAGTAGTAAAAGCTGCGTAGGGCAATCAATCCTTATCTCAACAAGCCTTTATTCATAATGTATTCCATTTGTTACTCGACACCGTGTGTGGAATTTTGCACAATCATTTCAATCTACATTTAGGTCGATAGACCCCAACAAAAGTACTCGCCAAATGAAAATCTTAATCGACGAAAACATGCCTTATGCAGAAGCGCTTTTTAGCCAGCTAGGTGAAGTGACAATGAAGTCTGGTCGCACATTAACTGCGGACGATCTGGTTGACGTAGACGCACTGATGATTCGCTCTGTCACCAAGGTGAACGAAGAATTAATCAGCAAAGCCAATAAACTGAAGTTTGTCGGTACCGCGACGGCAGGTATGGATCACGTCGACCAAGAATTGATGAAAGAGCGTGGCATTTTCTTTACCGCGGCACCGGGCTGTAACAAGGTTGGTGTGGCTGAATACGCGTTCAGTGCAATGATGGTTCTTGCGCAGCAACAAGGCTTCTCTGTATTTGATAAAACAGTCGGTATTATTGGTTGTGGTCAAGTGGGCAGCTACTTAGCAAAATGCCTTGAAGGTATTGGTATTAAAGTTCTACTGAACGACCCTCTAAAACAGCAAGAGGGTGACACTCGTGAGTTTACAGAACTAGAAACGCTGCTTAAGCAATCTGACGTTATCACGCTGCATACGCCAATCACTAAAACGGGTGAGTTCCCAACGCATCACTTGATCAATGAGCAAGTGCTAAATAACTTGCGTGCTGATCAAATCCTGATAAATGCGGCTCGGGGCCCTGTCGTGGATAACCAAGCGCTAAAAGCTCGCTTGCAAAAAGCTGATGGCTTCACGGCTGTCCTTGATGTATTTGAGTTTGAACCTGAAGTCGACATGGAGCTGCTTCCTTTACTCGCTTTTGCAACACCTCACGTAGCGGGCTACGGTCTAGAGGGCAAAGCACGCGGTACGACGATGATCTTTAACAGCTATTGCGAGCTCTTAGGCAGTGAACAACGCGCTTACGCGAGCGATCTATTGCCGACAGCGCCTGTGCCTCAAATGAAATTAGATAGAGCTTGGGACGAAGCAACACTGCACAATTTGACTCAGTTGATCTATGATGTGCGCAAAGACGATGCCTTATTCCGTCGCAATATCGCTACGCCAGGTTCTTTTGACAAGATGCGTAAAGAGTATTGGGACCGCAGAGAGTACAGTGCAGTCGAGTTAACAGGTGATGATTCTTGTAATCTAGCACCGTTAGCTAAACTCGGTTTTATGGTAAAGCCAACTTTATAAAAGAGAGAAACAATGAGCCAAGAATTTAATATTGCTATTTTAGGTGCGACTGGTGCGGTTGGTGAAACCATTCTTGAAGTACTTAAAGAGCGTAAATTCCCTATCGGTGAACTGCACTTACTAGCAAGTGAACGTAGTGAAGGTAAAACTTACCGCTTTAATGGTAAGACGATACAAGTGCAGAACGTTGCAGACTTCGATTGGTCTCAAGTTCATATCGCATTTTTCTCTGCTGGTGGCGACCTTTCTGAACAATGGGCTCCAGTTGCTGCGGATGAAGGTGTTGTCGTTATCGATAACACATCTAAGTTCCGTTACGAATACGATGTTCCACTGGTTGTGCCTGAAGTGAACCCAGAAGCAATTGCTGAGTTCCGCAACCGCAATATCATTGCGAACCCGAATTGTTCAACGATTCAAATGCTGGTTGCGCTTAAGCCAATTCACGATGAAGTAGGCCTAGAGCGTATCAACGTGTCGACTTACCAATCGGTTTCTGGTGCAGGTAAAACGGGTATCGATGAGCTTGCTGGTCAAACCGCTAAGCTTCTGAATGGTATGCCAGCTGAAAACTCAGCATTCCCACAGCAGATCGCGTTCAACTGTATCCCTCAAATTGATGAGTTTACGGAAAACGGCTACACGCGCGAAGAGATGAAGATGGTTTGGGAAACACAAAAAATCTTTAACGACTCTTCAATCACTGTGAACCCAACGTGTGTTCGTGTACCGGTATTCTACGGACACGCAGAATCTCTACACGTGGAAACTCGCTCACCAATCGGTGCTGAGCAAGTAGTTCAACTACTAGAGAACACAGAAGGTGTTGAAGTTTTCCATGGTATGGAATTCCCAACACAAGTACGTGACGCTGGTGGTAAAGACCATGTAATGGTGGGTCGTATTCGTAACGACATCAGCCATCACAGCGGCATCAACATGTGGGTTGTTGCGGATAACGTTCGTAAGGGCGCTGCAACAAACGCAGTACAAATCGCTGAAGTTCTGATTCGCGATTACTTCTAAGCTTCACCGCTTTGATAAACAAGCCTCACTCTTTAGTGCAATGTAGATCAGATAAGGATCGGTTGACCGATCCTTCTTCTGAGAGATAATCG